>JAJCXT010000018.1 GCA_029263295.1 Acidobacteriota bacterium
CAACCACCTCGACGTCGATTCGATTCTCTGGCTCGAGTCGCTGCTGGCGAGCACTGCGAAGACGTTCGTGGTGATCAGCCATGACCGCTGCTTCCTGCAGAACGTCGCCCGTCGCATGATCGACATCGACCGGATGTATCCGGAGGGACTGCTGTCGGTGAACGGCGGCTACGTTGAGATGCTGGAGGCGCGCGACGCGCTCCTGTCGGGTCAGGCGAGCTACCAGGAGTCGCTGGCGAACCGCGTACGACGTGAGGTTGACTGGCTGCGGCGCGGTCCCAAGGCGCGCACGTCAAAATCCAAGGCTCGCATCGACGCGGCGCATCGCAGCATGTCCGAGCTGGCCGAGAGTCGCGATCGAACGACTACAGGATCGACAGAACTCGAACTCAACGCCTCGGGGCGCAAGACCAAGCGTCTCTGGCACGGCCGCGCGCTGAGCAAACACTTCGGCGACACGCCCGTCTTCGAAGATCTCGAACTGCTCCTGGGGCCCGGCATGCGCCTCGGCGTCGTCGGCCCGATCGGCTCCGGCAAGTCGACTCTCTTGCGGACAATCGTCGGCGAACTCGAACCCGACTCCGGATCGATCCGCAAGGTCGACGATCTACGCCTCGTCTACTTCGATCAGGCCCGTAGCGGGCTTGATACCAACCAGACGCTCAAGCGCGCCCTGGCTCCAGAAGGCGACACCCTGGTTTATCGGGATCAGCCCGTGCACGTGGTGTCCTGGGCCAAGCGGTTTCTGTTCCGGCCGTCTCAACTCGACCAGTCGGTGTCCCTGCTGTCAGGCGGTGAGCGCGCACGCGTCGTACTTGCGCGATTGATGCTGCGGCCAGCCGACCTCCTGGTACTGGACGAGCCGACGAACGACCTCGACATCCCCACGCTCGAGATACTGGAGGAGTCGTTGATCGGCTTTCCGGGTGCGCTCGTGCTCGTTTCTCACGACCGTCAACTCATCAATCGGGTGACAACCGAGATTCTCGCCCTCGACGGACATGGAGGGACGCAGCGCTACGCGGACTACGACCAGTGGCAGGCGGAGCGCCGAGCCGTCAAAGCGCCGAAGAAGTCTCGGGCCGCAACCGAGAGATCGACGGCTCCGAAGCGCAAGGCTGGGCGACTGAGCTACCTCGACCAACGAGAGTTTGGTGCCATGGAGAAGAAGGTCCTGGCAGCCGAGGCCCGAGCGGACAAGGCCCGGGCCCGCACGGAGGACCCCTCGATCGCCACCGACGCGGCAGCGCTCCAGGAGCGCTTTCAGGAAATGGCCGACGCGCAGAGCGAGGTCGACCGACTCTACGAGCGCTGGGCCGAACTGGAAGCAATGCTCGGCTGAGAACTCGCAGACGGGTGGCTGTGGCTTCTCGCGTAATTACACTACGACAGTCCGAATCGACTGGGTCGACGCGCGAGCCGGTTGGACGCCAAGGAGCCCCACGATGTCGGGCGCGGAGTCGCGCGAAGCACCCGTCGGCTAGCGACTGGGCGTTTCTCGCCAGTCGTCAGCCGATGCCTGCTCGGCATCGCTGAAACGCTCCAGTGAGACCACCATGCCGGGGTACTTCGCCCGGAGACGAGCGAGCATCTCGGACCAGTTGAGTGCGCTAACCCAGCCGACCCGCTTGCCGTCCACGACCTGGTGGTAGTGGTACGGCCGGGCGGTGATAACCGGGGCGCCGTGGGTAGGCAGGCTGCCTCGCCGGGTCCATTTCTGGTGCTTGTCAGTGAGCTGCATTGGTCCGCCTCCAGGGCACAGTATAGCCACGTATGTGTCCCGCCGCCCCACGGTGCAGCTCGTGACTCACGCGCGGCAGAAGCAGCGCCCTCGCGCGCCCAGCCAGCCCGATCATCGGAACCTCTCGCCTCTCCCGCGCCCGTGCGTTGCCAGGAGGCTGCGCGCCCTGAGCACCGGGGAGCACCCTTGGTGATATCGGGCACGCAAAAGCCCCCGTCGCCAGCACGAGGAAGTGCAGTGACGACGGGGGCTTTCGTAGTAGCGGGGACAGGGTTTGAACCTGTGACCTTCGGGTTATGAGCCCGAAAGTGGCGGTTCGCAACTCCTTTAGCGTCAGTCACTTAGGAGTTTGGCGGCGTTCGCCGAGCGCCAATCGCTGCCAAATGGGCATCAAACAGGCACCAGATTCGGATTCCCGGCATCAGGAGCCCTGCCGCCGCATCGCAAACCGCGAGCCCGCCCGGACCAACGGCCACCACAGGTACGAGTCGACGCACCCCGCACGCAGAGTTCTGGCCTGGGTCCAGGAATCGCCTACTGAGCAATCAACGACTAGCGGTCTACGCGCGCCTGTGCCGGTATAGTAAGTTGCATCGTTGAGTTCTTCCGTGGAGAGGAGGTGCAGAATGGGAAGCAAGAAGCGAGAGTGGGAAGCACCCAGGCTCGTGGTCCTCGATGGCCCCGCCGACACCGAGGGTGGAGGCACGGTTACCTTCCAACAAGAAATCACTACCGGCGCCATGACCATGATCACCCAGGTGGGGATGACCTACACGGTCACGGCGGCTGTGTACTCCAACGCGCAGGGTCCATCTTAATCCTGAGTTCCCGGTAGCCACTATCGGCTCCCGCGTGGCGTCGAGCCCAAGCCGTCGACGTACCGAGCCGAGAGGCTCCTGTGACGGACTGGCACCGGGAGTGCTTGGGCCCCTATCGCTGCGGGCAACCCATCGTCACACTCGGGTCCACAACGGAACGCAGGTCCGGGCTCCCGCCGCCACAGCTGGGCTCCCTGACCCTTCGAACCCACTGAGTGGGCACTAGATCGGCACCGACCGCCTTTCCGGGCAAAGCAAAAGCCCCCGTCGCCAGCACGGGGAAGTGCCGAGACGACGGGGGCTTTCAAAGTAGCGGGGACAGGATTTGAACCTGTGACCTTCGGGTTATGAGCCCGAGAGCGAACGTTCGCGAGGCACTGACAACGTTGACGTTGCGGGCCGTGCACAGTTATGAGGGTGGCGTGAGCGGCCAGCAGCGAGCACCCGGGGAACACCCTGTCGGTGAGTGGTCCCGGGCGGCCCCAGCCCCCCGCACGAGCTACTGGCCGAGCCGAGCCAAGACCATTTGGTAACGGCAGACTAAAAAGGGACCTCGCGGCAACGTGAAAAGAGGCTCCCTGGCCGGAAGCCTGCGACTGGGGCAACGATTCTCGGTGCATGAGAGACTCGGCGCCAAGCGGTCTCTATCGGATTTTCGGACACTCCTGTCGGAAAATTCCAGCGCTGAGGGTTTTCTCTATAGATGCGGACAGCCCGTCCGCTCCCAACAACCAGGAGAGCCCACCATGCCCCGCTTGACTCGTGTTGAGAGAGCTACCGGCGTTGCCCTGTTCGCGGTTGCGCTCATTTGTTTCTCGCTCGTCGGCGTTGAACAGGCGCAGGCCGACTACTGCAACTGGGTCTTGACCTGTGAATGGATCGATCCGCAGAAACCCCATCTAGGCAAGACCTGCAACATCGGCTCGATCCAGTGCCAGGGGACATCGGGCGACTGCGACGAGATCTGCGACGAGGAGCAGGTCAGCTGCTTCTGGCAGTGTCAAGACGAAGGTGGGGTGGGCGCGAGCTGCACAACTTCTTGCGGAAGCGTTTGGGCTCGGTGCGTTTCTAAGTGTATCCCGTCGATCTAGGGCCTCAGCGGTACTCGAATCGGCCCTAGTCTGGACCGGGAGGATGCACGTGGGCGACCCAGCAAGGAGTGCTGCCCGTCGCCGGAGTTCGAGGGTTTTTGTCGCCGTTTGCATGGTCACGATGGTGGTGGCTGGGCTGCTAACCGCGCGCACCTTGCGGCTCCGGACGTCCGGCGCTACGCCCGGACCGCAGCAATACCTCGTTCGCGCGGAGGTTGGGGATCAGCTCTTCGATCTAGCGGTCAGGCCCCTCACGGGAGGGGAGGTAGGTTCAGCCCCTACGAATGCAACAAGCGCCCTTCGACAGGCGGCGGAGGGCGAAACTAGCGTACTGTTCGTTTTCACGACGACATGCCCGTATTGCGCGCAGAGTGCAGCGACGGTCCGCCAATTGGCGACCGTCTTGAGAGGTCGTGACGTACGGCTGCTGGGGCTGGCCCTTGACGGCGTGAGGCTTGGCGGCGCCGAACCCGCCGACCTGGCCGAGGAGTTCATCTATCCAGTGTTCGTCCCACGGGATGCATCGGAGGCGAACATGATCGGAGTGGATCGCGTCCCTGCGCTCCTGTTGCTTGATCCGGACGCTGTGGTTCGCGAGATCTGGATCGGACAGGTTACGGAGGAGACGTACCATGATGTACTCCGGAGCTTGGACGAACTGGCTCCGGGCACGCCCTAGTACTTTGTTCTTCCGTGGGGAAGCGGGACGGGATCGATGGCGAGCATGTCAGGGTGAGTAGGCTGCCTTCAATTATTGCGGCCGCAGCAGCAGCAGCATCTCTGGGCATTGGGCAGGCGCAGGATAGGTTCCGGTCGGCAACGGACCTGGTCGTGGTTCAGGCGGTGGTCTTCTCCGAAGACGGGCGCGCCGTGACCGACCTGTCTGCCGCTGACTTTCGCCTGCTGGAAGACGGAGAGGTGCGTCCCCTCCCGGTGGTCATTCCTCCCTCGCCCGGACCGTTGGAGGTCGCGCTGGCGATTGACGCGAGTGGGAGCATGAGTCTGTGGCCCGTTCAGGCGGCCGTCCACATGCTCCTCGATGCCCTCGACCCAGCGAGCTGCGTGGTTCTGTTGCCGTTCAACCGCGAGGTCCAGCCCACCGTACGGGGCCATCCGGGTGATCCGGCGCTCCGGCAGGCAATCGACGCGCTCGAATTCAAGGGGGACGAGGCAATCTACGACGCGCTGGTGGCG
>JAJCXT010000019.1 GCA_029263295.1 Acidobacteriota bacterium
GCTGCTGGCGAAGTACGCGAAGCGCGGGACGCCCATCGACGTGCTGCTATTCTCCGCCGGCGGCAACGACGTGGTCGGTGACTCGGATCTCGAACGGTTCCTGCGTGACTATCAGACTGGTTTCTCGGCGCAGCAGTGCATTCACCCACTGCGGTTCTCCAACAAGATCAAGCAACTGGAGTACGGCTTCCGCGAACTCATCGACATCCGCAATCAGTACTCGCCCCGCACGGTGATCATCACGCACACGTACGACGTTCCCTTCATCACCGGAAAGGGCGCGAAGTACCTCGGCAAGACGTGGTCGGGACCGTGGCTATCGCCGGCTATGAAAGACCGGCGCATTCCGAAGAACCTGCAGCGCGCAGTGGGCCGGGTGCTGATCGAGGCGCTGCAGCAGAATCTCCTCAAGCTGTCGAAGTTGTCCGTTGCCAAGGGCAGGTTTCTCGTCGCTGACACGGTCGGGACCTTGGCCGCCGAACCTGAGTGGCTGAACGAGATCCACCCTAGGCCTGCTGGCTTCGGCAAGATCGCGAAGGCGGTCTACGCGGAGATGAGGACCGTGATCCCCGGGCTACCCACCTGGTAGAGCAGCGACGACAGCGGCGGCTGTGCAGACGGCTATCCGCCATTTCCGTCGAGACACCGGCCCGCGGGCCGTTGTGTACTTGCGCACTGCGTACCGCCGTCCGCCTATCCTGAAGGTCATCGACTACCTCGTGGTTCAGCGGCGTGTTCAGTCGACGTCATGCGAACCTGGACCTGCTCCTCCACCCGTCGCCCCGCAACGCGATCGAGCAAGCGCACCCACAGGTGACCGGTACCGACTGGCATGGCTGCCGGCATTGTCGCCTCGACGAGCAACCGGGTGACGCCTGATTCTGCGTCGTGCAAGGTGTCTACGATGGCCAGGCTTTGAACTCTATGCGCCTCTCCGTCGGCGCTCGTGAGATCCATCGTCAGACCCACCACAGTCTGGCCTGTGGGAGGGTGCAGTTGCAGGTTCCAGGCCACCAGCAGCATGCGAACGGTAGCGCCGGCCTGCACCACGGGCGCGGCGAGTGGCAACAACCGATGTTCACCGTACGCAAACGGGTCAAAGCCCCCGCCGTCAGCGGTTGCCAGCGGTGCCGCCATGCCAGAGAGGATGAAAGGCCTGGCCAGCGCCAACGTTGATGATGGCTCCGGCGACCAGAAGCGTATCGTTCGACTACTCAACTGACCTATCTCCGCCTCGCGCAGCAACAGACGTAGGCGTCCTTCGCCCGGCCTGGCCTGCACGGAATCGCTCAGCAGAAACCGCTGCGCCGCGATCGGCCCGCGAGCGCGCAGCTCTGCAACATCGATCGTTACGCCGCGCCTGGTCGCTCCGACGGGGCGTCCGCTCTCATCGAGCGAGAACGCGCCGAATTCGAGCTGGATCTGTTCGCTGTTGCGCTCCAGAGCCAATCGTTGGACCTCAGCGCCCGGCACCTCAAGCAGAACCGCCACGCGCCCTTCGCCCTTCCCGGGAAGTGGGACCACCTGTGCCTGGAAATCAATCCTCCGACGTTCCACGTCGTCGTTCATGAACTCCGCCAGCTGCAGCTGCCGCTGCGAGGGAGTCATCTGGCGATACTCAGGTGGGGGACTGAGTGCGGTTGGAGCGGATACAACGCGGGCGCCGGGACGGATGATCTGCACGCTGACCTCGACGGTCGGTGGATCATTCGGCGACCTCCGATACCCGATCATGTAGAACGCCGCCGTCGTCTGTTCGATCGCCGCAAGCGGGACCGCGAAGTCATTCGTGTTCAGGTACAGGGTGCCGCCGGTGTCCAGCGCCAACGTGCTCAGCGACTGCCGCGTCGGTCGGACGGCGACCGGCCCGATCGACGCCGCCAACCCGGCGGTGTCCACCGCGTGGATGACCGCGTCCGCCTGCCGGAGCGCCTTTACCACCCTGCCCATGTCTTCTCGGACGCCACTGTCGCCGGACTGCATTTCGAGCGCCGCACTCGCAAGTCCTCCCGGACTGACCGAGCGCAGATTGGCCCCCGCTGACAGTTCTTCCAGACTCAATCCGGTAAGCGCTCGATCGGCGAATCCGTGAGTGAACATCACGACGTGTTTCTTACCCTCCACCGCCTGTAGCATCTCGGCCATCTGGCGTAGCTGGTCAAGGTAGTTGGCCACGCCGGCCACGTACGCGCGGTACTCCATCGCCGGAACCTGGTCCAGATTCCCGAAACTCGCCGCGGGATCTGAGTTGAAATTGTCAGCGATGACCTCCTCGACCTCCGACTCGAGAGGAATCTGACCCGTCGCGCTGCGCAGCCCCAACGATTCGACGGCCGCTAGGGCCTGACTGTGATCCGCCACGAACGGACTGAGCAAGTTGATCCCCGTGCGCGTGATCGTCGCCACCGCCACAAGGTCGAGTCGGTGGACGCCCTCCCGGATGAAATCCAAGGCTTCTTTGCGCGCTTCCAGCACCCACCGGCGACTCTTGTGCGGGCCATAGACGAGGTCGAAAAGCACGAGGAAGTGTCGTCGAGCCGCCACCGGTCGACTAAGGTCCGGCGCTGCGATCGTCGCGGTGGTCGTGGTGTCCGCAACGGCCGAGGGGCGCAGGTCAACCTCGTAGACGACCTGGGCTGGCCGCGACTCACCGTCGACAGTGATCCTGAAGTCTTCTTCGCCAAGCCCCTGCAGGAACTCGCCATCAGCGCCAACCACGCTCACCTGCAGCTGGACCAACTGAACGGTGCTGCGAAACACCTGCGGCTGCTGGCCGATCGCGGTTGGGCCGGCTAGCAGGAGGCAACCACTGATGAGGCAAATCAGCACGATTACTCGACCCAATCTGGCCCTCCAACTTCCGCCTTCTGTCTCGGTGCGCGCACCGACAACGTCATGGTTAGATCCGAAAGTGGCCAACGATTCCGTGCCAGGGTGGCCTGAGCATGAGCGTTCCTCGCCCTTCGCTGCCGTAGACATAACCGCCGCCTGGCCATTATTACGAGGTGATTCAGCGCGGCGGCTAGACGGCGGCAGCGACGATCGTGCGGGAGAGTGCTGCCTACACGTCGCGGAAGCGGGAGACGTCAGTCGTTCTGGACTTAGAATAGTTACAATGTTATTCTCAATCACTACACACTCGAAAATCATGGATCGACGGGCTCGTGGCGGGTGTGCGTATCGCCTGAGCCCACCCACTTGGTCGAGCGGCAGGCGACGGCAGTGCCGTGGATGTTGCTCAACGATAACAGTGTCACTTTGAGCGGACGCGTTTCTCAAAGTGCTCAGGGCAATTGGACGAGATGGGTAAACACGGCCTGGGCGAGTTCGAGTTCATTGTCTTGCTGGCGGTGCTGCGCCTTGGGCCTGACGCCGCGAATCCCATTGCGATCGTCGAGGACATACGAGCTCATTCCGGCCGACGCGGGCAGCGAGCGGCCGTGTACGTCACCTTGCAGCGTCTGGAACAGAAGGGCCTGGTAGCTTCCTGGCTTGCCAGGCCGGACGACGCACGAGGTGGCAAGAGGCGTCGTTTCGCAAGGGTGCTGCCTGCCGGACTGCGCGCAATGCGTGAGGCGCGGGCAACTCTGGAAGGGATGTGGCAAGGCCTGGATGCCGCATTGGAGGCGGAATGAGCGCGCCCGTATGGTCCCGGGTCTTACTCCGATGCGTAGCTCCACGGCGTCGCCGGGAGGACATGTTGGGCGACCTCGATGAGGTTCACCACAAGCGGCGACGCTCGATTGGACCCGTGCTGGCTTGGTTTGCGACGGGTGTGGAGAGCCTGGCGATTGCGGGCACTCTCTTGCTCGCTAGATGGCGCTATCGTGCTGGCGGTGAAGGTGCTCGGCTGTCGCCCGGCACGCTCTTTGGTGATCTCCGAGACGCGTTCCGTGGGGTGCTCAGGCGCCCGCTATTCAGTGCCGTGGTCATCGGCACGCTCGCCATTGGAATCGGCGCGACGACTGCGATCTTCACCGTGGTCAACGGCATCCTCCTGCAGCCGCTCCCCTACGAGCAATCGGACCGGCTGGTCCGCATCTTGTCGCGGTTCGAGCCGGCAAGCGGAGTCGAGTTCGATCGGTTTGCGCCATCGATACCCGAATACTTGGACTATCGAGATCAGAACAGCACGCTCTCTGCCGTGGGCGCTTATCGAGTTGTGAGCGCAACCATTACGGCTGACGAGCACACGCCCGAACGCACGCAGGCAGTTCAGTTGACTCCCAGTACCTTCGAAGTGGTTGGTGCTGAGCCAAGCCGGGGCCGCGTGTTCACGGAGTCGGAGGGGTTGCCCGGAGCTACCCCGGTCGTGTTGCTGGCAGCCGAATACTGGCGCTCGCGGTACGGCGCCGATCCGGCCGTGCTCGGACAGGATCTCCACATCGACGGAGTGCCTCACGAGGTCATCGGAATCATGGCTTCCGGTTTCCGGTTTCCCCGGGAGGACGTGAACCTGTGGATTCCTCTGCCTGTCGATCCGGCGAATCCAGGAAGTAGGGCAGCTCACAGTATTGATGCGATCGGGCGACTCGAAGACGGCGAGAGCATGGAGTCGGCCGCCGCCGAAATGGATGCGCTGATGGCCGCATGGGCGGAGGACCTTCCCGAGTTCCACGTCGGTCACCCCTTGTACCTCACGCCCTTTCTACAAGACATGGTCCGAGAGTTGCGACCCGCGTTGCAGATCCTGCTTGGCGCTTCCGCGTTCGTGCTGTTAGTCGTGTGCAGCAATGTAGCTTCGATCATGCTTGCGCGCGGCGAGGACCGCGGTCGCGAGTTGGCACTACGGAGTGCACTCGGCGCGCCTCGCGGCCGGATCGCGCAACTCGTACTCGGCGAGTGTCTGGTCCTGTCTTCGGCCGGCGGAGCACTAGGCCTGGGGTTGGCATGGGTGTTCGCTGCAGGGCTCGTGGCTTTGCAGCCCGGCGGGATGCCACGACTGGCGGAAGTCCAACTCGATGGCGCCGTGTTGTGGTTCGCCTTCGGTGTGACGCTGGTCGCTACGGTTCTTTGTGCGCTCGTCCCGGCGCTCGCGGCTTCGTCGCGCGCACCTGCCGAGCTCGTGTTCAGCGGAGACACGCGGACGACGGCGGGGCGCTATCGGGTAGCGGCGCGGCGTAGTCTGGTCGCGGTCGAGGTGGCGATGGCCTTCATGCTCGTCGTGGGCGCAGGACTGCTGGCACGCAGTTTCTTCGAGCTAACAGCAGTTGATCCAGGATTCGATGCCTCGGGAGTCCTGCTGGCCGGTATCCACCTACCCGAAGCCGACTATCCCGACGATGAGCAGGTAAGACAGTTCTTGCAGGAGCTAGAACGGCGGGCAGACAACCTACCGGGCGTCGCCACCGCGGCGATGACTACCCTAGCCCCGATGTATTCCTGGCGGGGCTGGTCACGGTTCCAGATCGACGGTCGTGTCCCCGACACCGACGAGGCCGCCCCCCAAGCTCGTTTCTCGCCGGTCGCTCCCGGTTTTCTCGAGATCATCCGTGCACGGCTGCTCGAGGGCCGCCCCTTTGGGGACGCGGACACGCGCGGGGCCGAACACGTGGCACTGGTGAACGTGGAGTTCGTTCGCCGCTATTTCGCCGGTCAACAAGCCGTGGGTCAGCGCATTCGCCTGCAAGGGTCGAGCACTGCTCCAGCAATGGTGTGGATGACGGTCGTGGGCGTCATCGATGACTTGCGTACCTACAGCCTGGACAGGCAGGCCGATCCCTCCGTCTACTCACCGATGGCGCAGACTCGCGACACAGCGAATTCCATGGAGCGTTCCGCTACGCTGGCGATCAGGACAGAAGGTTCTCCGACCGCTCTGGTCGAGCCGGTGCGCCAGCTGCTTCAGCGATTGGATCCCGAGCTGCCACTGATCGCGCCGACAACATTGGAGCGGGCGGTCAACGAGACCCTGGCTCGTCCACGGTTCATTGCCCGTCTACTCGGGCTGTTCGCCCTGGTCGGATTGGCCCTGGGCGCCTCCGGGATCTACGGGGTGCTTGCGTACTCCACGGCGCAGCGAACCCGCGAGATCGGAATCCGCAAGGCGTTGGGCGCGCAGGCACAGCCAGTAGTGCTGCTCGTGGTTCGCGAGGGGATGATCCCGGTCGCGGTGGGTCTCGTCGCAGGCACGATAATTTCGATCGGGCTGCGTGAGTTCCTGGCCAGTCTCTTGTACGGCGTGAGCGCCACGGACCCGGCCACGTTGCTCGGGGCGGTGTTGGTACTGGGATGCGTAGCCTTGCTGGCCTGTCTGGGGCCGGTCTTGCGCGCCGTACGCCTGGATCCCCTTGTCGCCCTGCGATCTGACTAGGGCCGATGATACGCTGCGACCCGCGTTCTTCGGGCGCGTAGCGGGGCAGGCCGGACCCGGCCGAGTACCTAGCCCACGAGGCGTCCGCAGATGACCCCTAGCGCCACATCCGCAGTCGATCACGGCCGGTAAGGTCAACGTTGGCAACCACTTGCGATTGCCAGCCTTCGGGCCCATAGCCCGACGGGCTCGTTGCTGCTCGATCCGGCCCCCTGGTGGGCGAGATTCGGTGCCAAGGTGAGTCCGGAGTTACCCGAAGCGTCAAGGGCAGCCCAGGTTGTATCTAGGTGCCCGGGTCGTAAGTTTGGCAAGTTGGTGAGATTCTGTAGCCGCCTCCAAACAACTGGAGCCCGGCTTTGATCAGCGGAGGGTCCGTGGACGTACCTGAGGTGACCGCCGAAATCTGCGTTGCCCGCTGGCACCGCGCGGTGGCATTGCTGATCGGAGCCTTCGCCGCCGCCTCGCCGGCAACCGGGGCTGAGGCACTCTCGCCGCAGACCTGTCCGCAACAGGGGGAGCTACGGGCGCCGGCCACGGGCCGCGTCGGCGGTGCCACCGTCACCGCCGCAAACGCTGGCTCCTGCTGGCAGCCGCTCAACGAGAACGTGACCCTGCTGTGGCCCTACGAGTCGAACGACATGGCCGCCGACGCCATGGCGCAGGCGGTGCAGTCGTCGATCCCGTGGATTCGGAGCGCCTACTCCAGTTACCTGGAGCTGTTCGGAACCAGCCCCGCTTCGATTACATCCCGAAACGGTGCCGGCAGCATCATCGTGGGCCTTTATCCCGAGATTCGGACGTCGGGCGGGACACTGGGTGGGTTCCACCGCTACGAGGCCGCGGACAAGCGCTCGGTCGTATATATCAGCCTCGACGCGCGAGCTGTTAGCGCGGGCAGCGGGACGCCGTGGGCACAGATGCGCCCCCACACGATTGCCCACGAGATGTTCCACGCCTTCCACTATCAAACCCGGCGGTCTGGCTTCGAGACGCCGTACCGGTGGCTCACCGAGGCGCTGGCCGATTGGGCCGCCAAGAGAGTTACCGACGCGGCGCCGATCTACACCGTTGCCGGCGAGTACATCTACCACCGGGCGATGGGTCGGTTCTTTGAGCAAGTCGGCAGCGGGCTCCTGTCGATGCAGTACCCGGCGCATCTGTTCCTTCACGATCAGGCCGCCCAGCACGGCGACGACCGGATCAAGGCTATCCTCGCTGCCCACCTTCTCGGCGGCAGAAACGCCGATGCGCTCGGGGCTGCCGACGTCCGTTCCAACTGGCACGAGTTCTCCAAGCAACTGCTCAACCGGCCGCCTTGGCAGCGCTTGCAGGATAAGCCGCAGTTGCCGCCGGATTGGGAGCTGGGGGCGAGCCACCGGCTCGACGTCGCCAGCGATACCTACTGCTCGGACCCAGCGCGGATGACGATGCCGCCGCTTTCGGCCCAACGCGTGACGATCCAGCTGCCGGCTCGGCCCGAGCAGCTGTACCTCCAGGTCACGTCGTCGGGCCGCGACCGCAGTGGCTTGGAGTGGTCGGCGGCGCTCTACCCTTCGGGGCAGCCGTATGAACTCGCCACCGATGCCGCGAGCCTGCTGTGCTTCTCAGACGCGCAGCCTTCCTGCCATGGCGCCCCAGCGTTGCCGGCGACCGATCGCATCGAGCTGATCCTGTCGAATCACAACCTCGACCGCACGATGAGGCCGCGACTCCAGGTGTGCACGCTGCCGTCGGAGATGCGTGGCGGGACGTCCAGAGTTGAATCGATTCACACATCCAGCCCCAGGAGGAAACGATGAGACACGCTTCGCGGACGACAGTGTTGGTGATCGTCTTCCTGCTCGGCGGCTCCGTCGTGGGCACGCTGTTTCACGGCTGCGCCGTCCGCGACTCAGGATCGACGCTCGATGTCACCCTGACCGAGGGCACGGTTCTTTTGCCGCTCGAGAGCATCGCGAGCGGGCTCATCGGCGAAGACGAAACCTCGGGCTCGTATAGTTTTCGCCCTGCTACGCCCGGGCTCGATCAGATTCAGGTTGGCAGCGTTGTCATTCTCGCCGGTAAGGCCTTGCGCAGGGTTACTGCGATCGAGGATCGGGGCGGTGAGACCGTTGTTTCGACGCAGCCGGCGACCCTCAACGAGGCGATCCAGGACGGGACGATCGACTGGAAGCAGCAGCTCGGTTTCGGTGACGGTGTGGCCGACCTGGGCGGCGTCGAGGTTTTCTGGGGAGATGTCGCCCTTGCCGCACAGCTCACGTTCGACGGCGAGGCGGTCAGCTACAGCGGCCAGATTCGTGGCTTCCGCGTGGAGACCAAGCTGACGCCGCAGCCGGGACGGCTCAACATCGAAATGACCATTCGCAAGAAGGGCGTCGCCAAGCGCCAGGGCAACTCGACGTTGCTGGACTTGTTTCTTCCCGTCGTCCCGATGGGTGGCGACGACGTCGAAGAGAGCGAGGAGGACGTGCTCGCGCTCTCGGCGACGGGTTGGATAGGCGGCTTCTGGTCAGAAGGCGAGATCTCGTACGAGGACAGCGGGCTGCAGACGTTCACGCTGATGAACAACGGCATGCAGGGCGACCTGGAAATGAAGTTTGCAGCCATCGGCGGCGCCTCGACGCTGCGCACCGGTGTGGAGGTCCTTAACCTGCCGATGAAGTTCCAGTTCCCGCCCGTCATGATCGGCGGGTGGCTGCCGGTAAGCATGAGCATCGGCGTCACGCCGCGGATCACTGCGGCGGTGACCTCGCCGAATGCTTCGAGCCGCGGCGCGTTCGAGATCGAGTATTCCGCCGACCAAGGGTTCAGCTTCCACAGTGGCATTGTCGAGGAGGTGGCCCAGCTGCACAGCGCCGTGCTGGACATCGATAAGGACTCGACGATCAGCGCCGGGCAGGTTACGACCGCGTTCTCGTTCGGGCTCCAATTCCCGCGCATCGAGGTTCGCATGCTGGGCGAACTCGTCGTCCCGTTCCTGACGATCGACACCTACGGCGAGAGCTACTACGAGCCGGGCATTCTGTCGAAGCGTAAGGCCTGCCAGCGTCAGAAGATCCACAACAAGTCGGTCGCGGGCGTCAGCCTGAGCTTCCTCGGCTTCGAGCACACCTCGGAAACGGAACTCTGGAACCGAGAGATCGCCGAGGGATCCGAGTGCGAGTGAGCATGTCGCGAGCTAAGTCGGGAGATCGATGCTGCACTAGCCGTGCAGGTGACCCCCGCGCGGACTCAGCAACCGAGAGGCGCGCTCCCCCTGGCGCTTGCCGGGGCAGAGACACCGCGCTCGACCGCGGAGATCAGGACGCACCGATTCCTGGGCCGAACGTACCGCCGGGGCCGGGCGTAGATTCGCGCGACATCGTGATCTTGCCTCCGGCGGTTCCACCGCTTCCCGTTGCGTTCTCGGTGGCCGAGTGGAGGGTGCCGGTGGCGATTCCGCCGGTGCCACCCGCCACCCCGATCGGGACAAGTTTCGGCGGGAGCCAGTTCTTCTTCGGCGCGTTGGTCACGGTTCTCCCGCGAGACTTGGTCAACCCTAGACCTTCTACAGGCTGAGTCGTTTGCCACTCAGCCCGCGCATTTTACAGGGTCGAGCTAGCCGAACCTACCGGAGTGTCCGGTCATGCAACAGGCTCTGCGGTTTCGAGTTCCCTCCTGCGCGCTACCGGCGAAGAACTCGAGCGGCCGCCGGGAGCGCCACCCAGCGAATTGCCTCCCTGGTGCTCAGGGTGCTCGCTCCGAGAGGATGACCTCGTACCTCAGGACTGCTGACCCACGCGACACCTGCGCGGGGGCCGTGTTGCACGGCGCCGTGACCGGGGATGATCGTTCCAGCACCAAGTCCCCCGAGCCGCTCGAACAGTGGTCCGTCGCCGAAGGCCTTGCTGATGTTTCGACAGCTGATGAGGGGCGGAGGCGGCATTGATTAGTGTTCGTCTTGGGAGGGGGATCGACCAGAGGCAAGGCTAACCTCCTCTAGGTCATCCCGTTGGGGCTTTCCCCGGTTCGCAGCCCCGCCAGATCCGCGCCGGCCAGTCGCTGGTACAGGCGCAAACCGAACTCGGGCGCGATCGCGCCGATGTGGTCGAAGATGTCGGCCTGGATCCCTTCGTACGCGGCCCAGTCGATGTCGTTGCTGAAGCAGTAGATCTCGATCGGCAGGCCTTCGGTACCGGGTTGTAGCTGCCGCACAATCAGCGTCATGCGGTCGTGAATCTTCGGGTGATGCTTGAGGTAATTGTAGATATAGGCGCGGAAGGTGCCGATATTGGTCAGCCGCCTCAAATTCACGCCCGACTCGCCCGGGGCATCCAGTGCCTTGTTATAGGCGTTGAGCTCGGCCTCCTTGGCGTTGATGTAGCCCTGCAGCAGCGCAAAATTCTTGAAGCGGTGCACTTCCTCGTCCGTCAGAAACCGGATCGAGTTGAAATCGACGTTGATTGAGCGTTTGATGCGCCGGCCGCCTGACTCCGACATGCCGCGCCAGTTCTTGAACGAACCGGAGATCAGCCGGTGGGTGGGAACTTTCGTGATGGTCTTGTCCCAGTTCTGCACCGTCACCGTGTAGAGCGCCACGTCGATGACGTCGCCGTCGGCGCCGAACTGCGGCACTTCGAGCCAGTCGCCGACCCGGATCATGTCCTGGCCGGTCAGCTGCAGGCTCGCGACCAGCGACAGCAACGTGTCCCTGAACACGATCAAGAGCACCGCGGTCATCGCGCCCAGGCCGCTCAGCAGGATCACCGGCGAGCGGTCGATCAGCGCGGCGATCACGAGGATCGCGCCGAGGATGTAGATCGCGAGCTGGGCGAGCTGCACGAATCCCTTGATCGGCCGGTGGCGCGCCATCGGTCGACTCTCGTAAACGTGGTTGGCCGCCGACAGTGTCGCGGTGAGCGTCAGGATAATCACCAGGATCATGTAGGCGCCGGCGAGGTTGCGCACCACGGCTACGTCGGCTTCACGTAGGTCCGGCACGAGCTCGATGCCGCCAGAGACGATGATCGCCGGAATGATCTGTGCCAGGCGGGCGAACACCTTGTGCTCGACGAGCGCGTCGTCCCAGTCGGACCGCGTGCGGGTTGCAACAGCACGGATCGCGACCAGCAGCAGCCGCTTCGCGACCAGATCGGCCAGGATCGCTACCAGCAGCAAGATCAGGCTGCCGGCGACCACTGGCAGCAACGGGTGGATAGAGGAGAGTTGGTCGAGCATTGACTTGGATTCTCTGTCGGGTGACGGCGGGAATGACCCAAACCCCGAAAACGGGACCAGGTGATGTTCAGAAAATCAGCGCGTCGCAATTCCGCAAGGGTACTTCCAACTCGCGCCCCCAGGGCTGCTTTGTCGCGAATGCTGTTCTCAGCGTCGCACGACACGTCAGAGCCCGGTCTTGGGACTCTCCGTCGCGCCGCTGCCCGATCGTCCGCGCAGGCTTTCAAGGTGACCCCAGACAGATCGGTCGTCGAGGACGCCCGCAGGGCTGGCGGCCCTTCTTCCAACCCCAGAGAGGACACGAGAACACATGAATCGACTCACGAAGATGGCTGGTGCGACGCTCGTCGCTGTGATGGCGTTGCCAGCCGCGGAAATCGTTGCGCAGGAGACCATGGTCCTCCAGGTTGTGGGGGAGGGCAGGGCCCGGACACGGACCGTATGGGCGCCAGACGGGCGTACCGAGGCGACCTGCTTCACCGTCGACCTCGTCGATGTCGCTAGCGGCGAGACCGTGGGCAAGGCGCGTGACTGCCTGAGCAACATTCAGGTCATTTCCGACGATGGCCCGAGCCTGGCGCTGACCGGCACGACGTTCTTCATGTTCGACAACGGCGACCGCATCGTCGCCCGAGGGCTCACCACGGTGCAGCCCAAGACGACATCCAACACCAACGAGATCACGCACATTACCGGAGCGATCCCGTCGGCGGACGATGCGAACAACGAGGGCTTCGGCGTGGTCACGAGACTCGGCCGGGGTCAATACGCCGACACTGGCGGCGGAGCTCGCCTCTCGGGTGCAGTCAATCTGTCCAAGCTCGCGGACGAAGGCAAGATTGCGTTCGACTGCATCTTCATACTGACGCTCGATAGCTAATCGAAGCCTGCCAAGTTCTCGGACGCGGCGGTGCGGCTCCGGCCGGTCCGCCGCGTCTCCGAGTCCTCGGTGGCGGCGCCTTGTCAGCCGCACGAATGGACTCCGCTTCGCGCGAGCCGGATAGACGGCCCGATCCGACGGGCTAGTCGCCAGCAGGCCCCACGACCTCGCGCGCGTGGCAGTACGCGGAAGGCGACACGTCGAATCGTTCTCTGAACCGGCGCCCGAAGTGGGAGACGCTCTTGTACCCCACGGCGTAGGCGATCTCGCTCACGTTGCCCGCGCGCGCTGTAAGCAACTGCGCGGCACGGTCGAGCCGCACCCGGTGGATGAGTCCGGCGGGCGATTCTTCGAGGAGGCCCTCGAGTCGCCGGTACAGGCTGGCTCTGCTGAATCCAAGTTCGTCGGCGAGCTGTTCCACGTCGAAGGTGTCGTCGTCGATGTGACTCTCTATGACCCCGACCACGCCGGCCAGGAAATCCTCGTCGGCCGAACGAACATCGGGCGGCTCCGGCATCAGCAACGCCTCGCGTCGCAGGCGGTCGCGAAGTCGGGTTCTCGAGGCGATCAGGTTCTCGATCCGCGCCTCCAGTTCGCCAAAGTCGAAAGGCTTGGTCACATAGTCGTCGGCGCCCTGGCGCAGCCCTTCGAGCCGGTGTTCGCCCGACGCCTTGGCGGTGAGCAGGATGACCGGGATGAAGTCGAGCGCAGGGTCGGCCTTGACCGCGGCGCACAGCTCCAACCCGTCCATCCCGGGCATCATCAGGTCGGAGAGAATCAGGTCCGGCAGTTCGTCGCGCGCGAGGTCCAGACCCGTAGCGCCGTTCTCGGCCTCCAGCAGTCGGTAGGTCGGCTCGAGGTGTCGGCGTACGTACGCTCGGACCTCGGTGTTGTCTTCGACTAGCAGAATCGTCGCCCGTTCCTCGCCCTCGGCCTCGGCGTTCATCTCCTCCGGGCCGGGTTCTTCGGATCCCGCAGGCGCTTCGTCGGGCCCGGGGAACGCCCGTTCGCCCGCTGCGACGGGGTCGCGTGCGTAGTCGACACGATCGAGACTCAGATGTTCGCTGCCGAGCCGCAGCACCGCACGAAACGTACTGCCGAACCCTGGCTCGCTCTCCACTTCGATCCGTCCGCCATGGAGCTCGATCAGTTCGCGCGCGAGCGATAAACCGATGCCGCTCCCGAGGTGTTGCCCCTGGCTGGTCGCGTCGACCTGATAGAAGCGCTCGAACACGTACGGCAGGGCGTCGGGTGCGATGCCCGGGCCGTTGTCACGCACGGTCACGGCCGCCTCCTCGTCGGTGAGTTGTACCGAAAGCCGGACAGTGCCTCCCTCTGGCGTGAACTTGAACGCGTTGGAGAGGAGGTTCATGAGGACCTTCTCGAAGAGGTCCGGATCGATGAAGACGCATACGACCTTGTCGGGGGCCTCCACCTCGAAGTCCACCTCACGCCGCTCGGCCAGCGGCGCGAAGCTCTCGCCGATACCGCGGACGAGCGCGGACAGATCGTCCTCCTGTATTCGGGGCCGAAGCTGCCCCGCTTCGAGGCGGGCAACGTCGAGGGTCTGGTTCACCAGGCGCAGCAAGCGGCGTGCGTTGCGCAGCGCCAGCTCAATCTCGTTCCTGGCCTTATCGCTGAGGGGGCCATGCAGGCCGCCACGCAGGTCCTCGAGCGGACCGACGGTGAGCGTCAGCGGTGTACGGAACTCGTGCGACACGTTGGCGAAGAACCGCGACTTCGCGCGATCCAGTTCGGCCAAGCCCTCGGCCTGTGCCTCTAGCTGACTGTTCTGCGCCTCCAGTTGCGACTCGCGCTCGCGCAGTTCGGCTGTGCGGTCCTGGACCAGCAATTGCAGCTCGTCCTGACGATGACGCAGGTCGCGACCACGCCAACGCACGGCGGCCAACACCGCGAGTAGCATGGCGAGGCCGGCCGCCAGCCGTGCCGCGGTGGTTTCGTAGAAGTAGGGTTCGATCACGACGCTGATCGACGCGCCGCTTTCGTTCCAGATGTCCGCGTTGTTGCTCGCCACCACACGGAACGTGTAGCTCCCGGGCGGGACCTGCGTGAAGAAAGCTGTTCGGCGGTTGCCGGCCTCGATCCAGTCAGAGTCGTAGCCCTCGAGGATGTAGCGAAAACGTACGTTCTCCGGGGCCAGGAAGCTGAGTGCGGTGTAGTCGACCTGGAAACTGCGGTCGCCTGGCCGCAGCTGGATGCCGCCGGTTTCGACAGAGATCTCCCGCGAAGTAGCGGTCGCCAGTTCGATGACGACCGGAGGAGGTACCTCGTTGCGCGACAGGGCCGCCGGGTCGACGACCACGACACCCTCCTGGGTCGGAAACCAGAGCCTGCCGTCGCGTGTCCTGGCTCCGGCAGGTTGAGCGCCACCATTGCCCTCGCGGTTCCGAAGCCCGTCGCGCTCGTTGTACGACGTCGAGTGGATTCGAGGAATCTCCCCGTCGGCAAAGGCGTTCAGTTCGTCAAGGGGGACCCAGAAGATGCCTCGGTTGGTGTTCATCCAGAGACGTCCGAAATCGTCCTCGAGAATCTGGTGGATGACCTCATCGAACAGACCGTCGACGGCCCGGTAGCCGAAGATCTCGAACGAGTCGTCGTCGCGCATCTGCAAGCGTGCCAGTCCGCGACCTTCGGTCCCGACCCAGAGGTAGCCATCCGCGTCCTCGTGCAGGGAGCGGACGAGATCTCCGGGGAGGCCATCTTCGGCGGAGATTCTGAGGAACTCGCCGTCGCGGTACCGGGCGATCCCGTCGCCGTTCGTGCCCATCCACAGGTCGCCGTTTCGAGTCCGTTTGAAAGCCCGCACAGTCGCCGCCGGTGCGCCAGCCTCTGTCGAGAGCGTGCTCCACCGGTCGCCGTCGAGTTGGTGCAGCCCGGAATCGGTACCGAACCAGATCCGTCCCGCCTCGTCCTCGTGAATGGCGCGCACCCAGGTGCTACTCGTTGGCGTCCCGGGGTAGAACTCGCATGCGAGTTCGGGAACCGTGCACGACGCCATTCCCATACCGCCGAACCACATTCGGCCCGACCGATCCTGAAGCATCGAGAGGATGTGTCGGCCGATGAAGTTTCCCCATAAGCCACTCCGCACATCTTCGCCCGCAATCCGCGCGACGCCGCCTCCCCATGTGCCGAGCCAGACGGCGCCCGACCGATCTTCGAGAACGCCGTAGACGTTCGGCTCGCTGATCCCCTCGGGCCCGGCGTACACGGAGAACAACGCCGGCTTGAGTCGGTGCAGGCCGGCGGCCGCGGTCCCGAGCCAGATGCTGCCCTCATGATCATGAAGCATCGCGGTGATCTCGTTCAGATAGACCACGGTTTGCGCTTCTCTCTCGGGCAGCCGAAATACCGGCTGGTCGTTGTGGTACAGAACGTGGCCGTGCGGATAGGTGATGCTGCCATCGGTGGCCGCATGAATCTGAGCCTGCCGATTGGCGGTCGGGGCGTCGTCGCTAAGCTGCGAGAGCACTCCGTCGCGAAACAGAAAGACGCCCTGCGAGCTAAGGATCCGTAGACCCTGGGACGGAACGTTCCGCAGGGCATGGACGATAGCGGACGGCGGCAGTTGGGTTGCGAGCGCGAGAGCACCGCCGTCGTAGCGGAAAACGCTCCCGCCGTCGCCGACCCAGACGCCCTCGACGGGATCTGCATGCAGGCCCCACCACGGACCTGGGCGCCCGCCAACACCGCTGGCGATGTGCTCGACCGTGTCCTCTGCGATTCGGTAGAGCTCACGGTCCGCCGTGCCGGCCCACAGCGCGCCCGCGGAATCTTCGGTGAGAGCCTTCACCGGGCTTGTGATCCGATCCTGGGCCATGGGGACGAAGTGGGCGCCGCGCAGTACGGCCACGCCTTCCTGATCGCCGGCCCACAGCTGTCCCAGCGAGTCCTCGAAAACCCTGTGAGCGGGCTCCCGCACTCCCCGAGCGGCGCCGAAGTAGGTGAATTCGCCCGCGCGACGGCGCACGAGATGCCCCTGTTCGGTGATCAGCCAGAGATCGCCGTTGCTCGCCTCCAACAGCCGCATGATCCGGCTGCTAGGCAGCCCTGGAGAGTTCGTCGTGTTGTAGACGGTGAATCGAACGCCGTCGAATCGCACCAACCCGTCGAAGGTCGCCGCCCAGATGTAGCCATCGTGGCTCTGCAACAGGTCGTTGATCGAGTTGACGGGCAGACCGTCGCGGACCGTCCACACCTCGTGAACGAACTGCGTCTTACCGGCCTGGCCGACAACGGGGTCGCTTGCTTCCTGGCCCTGTGCCGGGACCGACAGAACGCAGCCAACGACTCCCGCCATGAGGGCGAGCAGCGGGAACATGCGGCGTGGGCGGCGAACCGTGAGCGTTTCGTGCGGACGCCCGAGGTTTGGGGATCTTCTCATCGGCAATGCGGGGACTCACGGTATTGGAGTTGAAGCCGGGAAGTCGCGACGGTATCCGGTTGCGGCTCGCTGTGCCATGGCGGTTCGGGGGCACCGTGAAACTCCGCATGCGGTGAGTTTCGTCGCCGCCGCCTGCCGACCCTGGTCTGGTTGTCGCTAAAGATGTTCCTGATGTCGCACAAGACGTCAGTGCCCCGGATTTGGGACGTTCCGAGAGACGATGGCCGCGTAGAGCGCGCAGGCTGCTCCGGATGAACGAACTACTGGGTACCGAACCAATGCTGCCAGCCGATAGTTCAGGCTCGGCACAACTGGACCTCGAGATCGAGCTCCTGGACAGGGCCGAGGACGCCACGTCGTGGGATCGCCGTCGGCGTGGCGCAAGCGGCCCCAGAGTGCTCGTCATCGAAGACGACGCCGACATGCGCCGGTACGTGAGCGGGTGCTTGTTGCACGTAGGGATTGACAGCACCTCCATCGTGGAAGCCTGTTCGGCGGAGCGCGCTATGGCGGCGCTGCGCGAGCAGAGCGTCGACCTGGTGATCACCGACATTGTGCTGCCCGGAATCGACGGCCTGGAACTCGTTCGCGGCCTACGGAACGAATCGCGATACCGCGACATCCCGGTACTGGTGATCACCGGAGAGTCCTCTGCGCGCGACGCGGAGGATCGGGTTCGTGACGCCGGAGTTCAGGCCGTGCTGATCAAGCCCTTCAACGCTCGGTCGCTCGGTCGGACCGTCCGGCGGCTGCTGGGGTCGCGCCTCCCACCCGCCGCACATCGCTAGCTGGCTCTTTAACCAACCGGCCACAGGCCAAGGAGAAACCCATGACGATGGAGAACCTCAACAACTCGCGGCGCGCCCTCGCGCTCGCCGTGGCAGTTGCCGCGACCGTCCTGGTCGCGCCGCGCGCCGAAGCGCAACTTCCCGATCCCGGGATGGAGGTCGATACGAGCCGCACGGCCATCGTGATCACCGACCCCCAGAACGATTTCCTTAGCCCCGACGGAGTGACCTGGGGCGTCGTCGGCGAGAGCGTGACGGAGAACAACACAGTCGAGAACATCGGCCGACTGATCGCAACTGCCAAGGCGCAGGGCTATCAGGTCTTTGTCTCGCCGCACTACTACTACCCGACGGATCACGGTTGGCATTTCGGCGGCGCGCTCGAGGTGCTGATGCACAACATCGGCATGTTCGACCGCAAAGGCGCGCTCAGTCTCGACGGCTTCGAAGGATCGGGCGCCGACTGGCTCGATCAGTACAAGCCGCATCTGGAAGACGGCGAGACGGTGATCACCAGCCCGCACAAGGTCTACGGGCCCGAGAGCAACGATCTCTCCTTGCAGCTCCGCAAGCGCGGGATCGACAAGGTGATCCTGGCTGGCATGTCGGCCAATCTCTGCGTGGAGTCCCACATGCGTGAGCTCCTCGAGGATGGCTTCGAGGTCGCCGTGGTCGGCGACGCCACGGCCGCTGCCAAGCTCCCCGATCTCGACGGCTACGCGGCGGCGATGGCCAATTTCCGCTTCATGGCCAACGCGCTCTGGGACACCGACACCACGGTTGCTCTGCTCGAAGGTCGCTAGGTCGCCATCGCGAAGACCCTATGGGCGCGGGCGGTCACTCGGCCGCCCGCGCCAACGTAGCTGACGCCAGGCAACACGAATGAGCATCTGTACTCGGAAGTGTGCGCTGTTGGCCGCTCACGCCACCCTCCGAGCCGTGCACGGCCCGTAACGTCAACGTTGTCACTGCCTCGCGAACGTTCGCGCTCGAGCGCATGACCCGAAGGTCACAGGTTCAAATCCTGTCCCCGTTACTCCGGAAGCCCCCTCCGTCTCTGCACTTCCCCGCGCTGGCGACGGGGGCTGGGGGGAAGCGCGCGGGTAGCTCAGTTCCTTTTCTCGGAAAATCATGTTCTCGCGAGTTTCCTTGGTAGACGACCTGCCGCCTGCTGAACGAGAGGAGACACAGATGCCCATCCCGGCCGGGTACCTCGGCTGCCGGACACGTGATCATCGCCAAGATCTCGACGCAGAAGTCACGCATCGTTCCCTGCGGAGTTCCGCGACCGCCGAGTAACCATCCTACTTCGAGAAGTTCGCGGCCAGGCCGCTCGACGTTCAGACCGAGGTTGTCGGCTGCGACTCCAAGATCTGCTACAAGCGCACGGCGGAGTATGCGATCGTGCCCGATCCGGCACCGGCCGTGCAGCCGCAGGGCGGGCCGCAGGGAGAGTACGCGGGCGTCATCACGCTGAACGTGGCCCAGCAGGCCCAATTCGCCGCCGCGATCACGCTGAAGCTCGAGTGGGAGTGGGAATACGACAACTGCAACAATCCGCCACAGACGCCAACCAATACGCGGCACTGGTTCGCGTTTACGGCGCAGACGCTGGATCCGAATCAGGGTGGAGCGGTCACGTGGACAACGCCCAACGCCCCCTTGGTCTCGACCGCCAACTAGGAGCACGCGCATGGAGCGGCACCAGGAAATCATCTCAAAGTACGAAATTCACTGTGACGAGCGCGCGGCGTTCCGCGGTAGGGGCCTCAGAGTCCAGATCATCGAGAGCGAAGCGACGTGCCCGGCCGACGTTCCGATCTGCAAGGGCTTTCTGCTTCTGAGCGGAGATGTGCCCGATCTTCTGTTCGAAGGGCCGAAGGAGATGCGCAAGCCGGAATTCACGAAGGAAGAGATCGTGTATGGCGAGTTCGTCATCGGCTTCGATTGCGAGCCGGACCAGGTTGTGGTCAACGGCCAGACCCACGAGGTGGGGACGGCACCGTCGCGACACGGCATGGAGTTCGGTCCCGACGGGTACGTGGGAATTCTCTAGGCGCCAGGAGGTACACCGATGCGCGACGACCGCGTCCTCGACTTCGACGACGAAAGCGACGGCTACGGGCGGCAGCCCTGGTCCACGGAAACCCCCTACGCGAATGCTCCGCAGCGTGCCGAGGACGAGGCCGACGCGCCGAGGAAGAAGCGCGACGACGACGATCCGCGCGACACCCCGCCGCCAGTGATCTATGGCGAGGAGATCGACAACCCCTGCAACCCCGTCTACGTCGACGGCGTCCCGTCGGCGAATAACTGTGATCCGCACCGTCTTGATGTCAGTTCGACCTGCACGGGCACCGTCACCGGCTTCATCTTCCCGGGTTCGAGGTGGGACAACCGTCGTGGCATAGGTGCGGCGATCGAGGAGATCAACCGGTCCTTCGCCTTTTTTGCGCAGTACTGCATCCTTCTCGACCTGGACCAGTTAACACTGAACCCGCGCGAGCTTCGGATGTTGCGCGCATGGTACCGAGACTGGTATCGGCGCCGGCTGCTGCCGGCTGTCGGCGGCGCCAGCCATCTCGGAACGACGACCATCCCGACCGAGGTGATCGACGAGTACCGGGGCGCCATGGGGGATCTGCAGGAGCGCGCCACGGGCCTCGACGTCAAGCTCTTGGTGATCTTCTGCGATGAGTACATCAACAACCACCGGCCGAGCCTGGGATCCTCGAATCGGAGCGACGCTCATCAGATCGGGATCACCTGGATCGACCGCCGGAGCCCGTACATCCTCGCGCACGAGTTGGTGCACGCCTTTGGCAAGTCTGCCCCGGATGCGCCCGGCGACGTGACCTGGGATCACAAGTCCGCGTGCCCACGGGCGATCACAACGATTGCGAGGACCGCCGGGTCACGGCGCCCGATCGATCTGTCCAATCGCTTCCTTGATATCAAGGAGGACGTCGAGATCCGGAACAACCGCGGCGGCAATCTGCTCGAGTGCGCATCCGGCGGCTGCCCGGCTGATTGAGAGCCGGCGACCACCTGTGACTTTCAGCGAACGATCCGCAACCGCGATTCCGTGTCGAAGCGCGACATGTCCGACAGGATGATCTGGTCTCCGACCTCAAGACCAGCGGCGACCATGATGCTCTCGACCGAGGAAGACCCCCACGTCACCTCGACGCGCTCGGCCTGGCCGCCATCGGCGGTGAGCTTGAAGATACCCATCGTCTGATCGGCCTGCCCATAGGCTGGCCGGCTCACGAAGATAACGTCCGAGAGCTGTTCTACCTGGACGCGCGCGTCGACCGAGAGGCCCGGACGCACACTCTCGGGAATGTCGTCCGTGATTTCGACAACCAGACGAACCGTGCCTTCCTCAACGCGATCATCGATATGCACAACGCGTCCGGCGAGCTTGTCGGCGCGGGTGTCGATCACCGCACTCTGATCAAGCTGGAGCTCGGCTGCTTGGCGTGCTGCGATCCGGACATGGGCATGGAATCCTCGCCCGAACCGCTCCATCGTCCCTGGACCGCGCACTTGCCGAACGAGTTCACCCCGTTCGACGGTCCCGATCCAGATGACGGAAGCCTGGACCTCGGCGAGGTCCTCCTGGGCGAGCGCCGGTGCGGCCAACAGGACGGCAATGCCGACTGACGCGGCGCGGACGACGGAATGGTGTGATCCACTCATGGCGTTCCTCCTTGTGTGCCGGAACGCCCGCTACGACATCCCGACGTGCACGGTTGGTGCTATCAAGAGCAACATCCATGCCGGAACGTCCGGATGGCTGAGAGCCGCTCGTAGCCGCCGATTGACTACGATGCGCCACCCCAGACGCGTTCGGCTATGCCACGGCAAATCCCGGAATCGGGATATCGGGGTGGTGTTTCCCGGTCTTCGTCTGGTGACCACTCCCGCCACGCTCAGCGCTAATTCCGGTCCGTAACGTCAGCGTTATCAGCAGCTTGCGACTCGCCGCTTCCGGTCTTGTAACCCGAAGGTCGCAGGTTCAAATCCTGCCCCGCTACTTCGAAAGCCCCCGTCGTCTCAGCGCTTTCCCCGTGCTGGCGACGGGGGCTTTTGCATGTCCGGATGGCGCCAGCGTGCTCCCCGGGCGCTCAGGGTGCCCGCGTGCGGGGGGCCGTCTGGTGACGGGCCCGCAGGAAGACTTCGCCCCTGCGGTAGGTCCTGACGTGGACGTTGCGACTCCAGGCGCGGCCATCGTCCGACACAACGCGAACCCGATACCGCCCCGGAGGAACGCAGTACGCGATGATCCTGCCCTCCTTGCCAGACCAGGCGTCACGTTTCCCAAAACCGCAATGATCATCAACCGCCACGGGGATGTCGTCTGCACCAAACAGATTCATCGTGGCCTGCTGGCCAGACCCGTAGAGATCGGGGATCCAAGCCGTGACACGTCCGAGGTCGGAGGTCAGTTGGACGACCGGCGGTGAACCGGGCAGCGCGAGAGGAACGGGACCGGCGCGCTCATAGCCCGACCACAGTGTGAGCCACCAATCTCCTTCAGGGACGCCCTCGTAGGATCGGTGTAGGCCTCGGCGACGTTCCATCCAGTCCTCGAGCACGACGGTCACGCACTCGGGATCCGCGCAGAGCTTGAAGTGGACCGCTCTCGAGCTCGGCTTGGGCGGAAACCTCACGTCCACCGCGAGTTCGTGCTCGCGATCCAACTCGATCTCGAGCGGCTCGATCGGGCTCTGGGCATCGATCTCGAGGTCCACAACCTTCGCGAGGTAACCCTCGCGTGCCACGCGCATTCGTGCGGGCCCCGGCAAGCGGGGCCGCGTAAGGAAGCGCTCACCCTCGAATCTGACGAGACCACATACCGGGTCGTGCGGCCCGCAGCCGTCATCCTCGAGCGACACGCTCCCGCGACGCCCCATGGTCACCGGCCGCCCCTCCCGATCGACGACGCGGCCTTCGATCTGGGCCGTCGAGACATCGACGACGATGCCGTTATCATCCGGTACGCGAACTCGACGGGTCACCAGCGCCACAGCCGGCACGTCGGGTTCGAACTGCTCGCCTGTGGCCGGGCGCGCGTCGCGCGCTCTACTCTGGCCCTCCTGCCCCGGCCGGAACCGGATCATGAGAAGACCCTCTCCGGGATGCACGCCCGCGAAGGAGGCCTTGCCGAGGTCATCGGTCACAGCCGTCGCGAACGGCCCGGTCCGCACAACCGTCAAGTCATCAGATCGATATCGATCGCCATCGGCGAGGTACGCCGGCACCAGCTCGACAAACCAGCCAGCCGCCAGCGCCCCACGATCCAGGATCACCGTTTCGAAAGACATGCGCGGCGGCGGCTCCCACTCGAACTCGGCCCGAACCCCCTCGTCCGGCCCAACGGAGATCGTGCCGAGCGGCACGATCTCGCGGCCCCACCAGCGCTCACCCAACTCCCGCACCGCAGCCAGCCGCCACGGTCCAGGCTGGAGCCGAGTCGCATATTCGCCGCCGCGGGACGACACCGGTACCTCTTCGCTGGAAGAGCGGTGTGCGCGCGAGGTTGCGACAATCTCCCAGTCCAGTCCATCAGGATTCGTCTTCCGAGTATTTCCACGTACCAACGTACCGGGACGGGCGACCCACTCGACGTCGATCTCCTGGCGGGCCCTCACGCGAAGGTCGTTGACGACGAATCCGAGATCTGCTCCACCGGCGTCGACGCGGTAGTTCGCCTCATCGAGGAACGGCAGGATGAATGTGCCGTCGGCTCCCGTCGACGTGCCGCGTGTTCGAGAGTGCTCCGGCGTACCGGCCCAAGGTATGAGGCGGATTCTGAGCCCCGCCACGGGTCTGCCCTCGCTATCGACGACAACGCCGGTAACGTGCCCGAATGGGCGATCCAGGGCACGGAGTCGGACCCGGACAGTATTTTCGCCGGGCGCGATGTGGATCGTCCGGCGTCTGTTCCGCAGGGGGCCGTGCGGAAGGATCCGCAGTCGGACTTCCCCGATCGGCACCGATTCGAACCTCGCGATGCCCGCGCCGTCGACGCTCGTTTTGGCGCTGTATGGGTTCGTGCTTCGCGGTCGACCCTGAAGCCCCACCTCGATCTCCACGGCGGGCCCGTCCGGAGTCTCGACCCTCACCACCAAGGTGCCCGTCTGCGTTGGAGACGCGAGCGCACGCGCCACGGCACCGGCGACGGGCATGGCCGGCTGCGGCCCGCATACTGCTAGCGCGAGCACAGCGAAGCCTGGCAATCGCCATCCTGTCGCGGAAAGAAGCAGCGTCGTTCGAGCCAATACCGACCCCCTGTGTTCTATAGAACCAGCCGGCCGATAGCTTTACGAGGTTAGGCGAGTACTTCGAACTCGAAGCTTGGCTGGCGTCTGACCGGAATTGGGGCCGCCAGTTGGACCTCTTTTCTACTCTTCTTCTTCTTCAGGCACCGGGTAGCCGAGCGAGGCCCAGGCGCTCGCCAGCCCCGGTTCGGAGTAGTACGAACGCCAGGCGCGCGCGCGTTTCGGGTCTCCTTGGGTAAACAGCGCCTCGAATTCTCCGAGATCGACCGCGTCAGCGAGGTCTGCGTATTCGACGCCAGCCGCGTGAGCATCGCGGACAGCCGCGATCGTGAACTCGAGGAGGGAGACCATTTGTTCGAGATAGCGGGGGCCATGTTGCACGGCGCCGTGACCGGGGATGATCGTTCCAGCACCAAGTCCCCCGAGCCGCTCGAGCGTGGCGACCCACTCGATCATCGGGGAATCAAACGCATACGGGATCGGCGCCACCAGCACGTCTCCGGTGATCAGCACGTCGTCATCTGGAAGCCACACGATGACGTCGCCATCGGTGTTGCCTCGGCCCATCCACTCGAGAACGATGCGGCGCTCTCCTCGCACGAACTCCATGCGGGTCGCGAACACCAGGTCCGGGTAGACAAGTTGCATCGTAGGCAACTCGGGAACGAGCGCCTCGACATAGCCGGCGAACACGCGCAAGCCGATGGCTCTCCCCGGATCGTCTGCCTCGACCTGCGCCGCAGAAGCTCGGAGCTCAGCCGCGCTGTAGTTGGCGTAGCTCGCGCGCCGCCCATCCTCCAGAACCTCCCACTCCTGCCGGAGCGATTTCAGGGTGGCTTGATGGGAGACGATCTTGACCTCTGGAAACGCCTGTTTGTAGGCGTGATTGCCGTTCGTGTGGTCGTCGTGCCAGTGGGTGTTGACGGCAAAGGCAACCGGCTTGTCGGTGAGTTCGCGGATCTTGCCGATAACGGCCCGTGCCGCTGCCGGGTTGATGTGGGTATCGACAACGAAGACGTCCTCATCATTGATGATGATGATGGAGTTACCGTCGACCGGGCCGGCGAGCGTTTCCGCCCTCCTGTGCACGTAGATGCCGTTCCCCAATGCCTGCCACGTGTACTCGGGGAAGATCTCTTGGCTGACAATCGATTCAGCGGAGTCTGTCGCGGCTCCCGCGGAACAGGCGCCCAGCACCGCAACGGCGACAACGTAGTTCCGAACCGGCATCGCGCAGAGCATGTGTGTTCACTCCTCGTCTCGTGACAATCGCGCCCCGCCTCGACGGTAGCCGCCGAGTCACGGCGAACCTGGGCGAGCGACTCTTCGAGAATGCTCGGTTTCCGGCCCCGTGGAACGCAAGGCCGAAACCCGGTCCGACCGGTAGGCGGGACCGCCCGATCGACGAGCGGGGTCCAACGGTACCGGAATGCTCCGCCCTGCCTACGATCTCGCTTGCGGACTCATTCGGAGCGAACTATAGTTCGTTTCGAGTACACTCGATTGGCATACTCCGAACGCAGAGATTCCGCATGGCTCCAGCATCGCCCGATCCCGCTGGCCTGATCCCCCTCAAGCATTCGACCTATCGCGTGCTTCTGGCCCTGGCCGAGAACGAACTGCACGGCTACGCGATCATGCAGGCCGTCTCGGAGATGAGCCACGGACGCGAGACCATCCTGCCGGGGACGCTCTACGCGGCATTGGCCCGGATGGCCGACGACGGTCTGATCGAAAAACTGCAGGGCCCGGCCGACGATGCCAGTGGCGGACCCAGCCGTCGCTACTATCGTCGAACTGAGTTCGGCCGCGACGTAGTACGCGCTGAGGCCGAGCGCGGTCGGGCGCTGCTCGACATCGCGCAGGCACAAGGGATCTTCGGAGAAACCGAATGAGCGTCGCACGGCGCGCAGTCACGCGCGTCTACGCGTTGACTCTCTGGGCGTTCCCGGCCGCGCATCGGGACGAGTACCAGGCCGAGATGATCGAGAGCTTCGATCATGGCCTTGCGGCTCACGCTCGCGAGCACGGGCGCTGGCGGGCACTGGGCTTCGCCGCGGCCACCTGCCTCAACGTGGTCAGTGCGGGGCTCGGCGAGCGCCGCCGACATCGGCGCGCAGGGCTGACGCGGACCCTAGGTGACATTCTCGCCAGCTTCGGCCGCGACCTGAGCTACGCGGCGCGATCGCTCGCGAAAGCGCGAACCTTCAGTACTGTCTGCGTTATCTCCCTGGGCGTCGGGCTCGGCGTGGTCTTCGCGATCTCTATGTTCATGAGCATGCTCTTCGCAAAGCCCCCAGGGGTCGTCACCGAGGGGCTTGTGGAGGTGGTCGTCAGCCCGCAGGGTCCGCTCCGGGCCCAGGTTGGTCGGGGGGCGATCGAGACCTGGTCGTATCCGAACTTCGATGACCTGAGCCGCGCCGACACGGGAATGGCGGTCACCGGCTGGGCCATCAACAACGGTGTTCTCCGTTCTGCCAGCGTCGCCCCCCAACGTGTTTCCACGATGTACGTGTCCGTCAACTACTTCACCTCGGTGGGCATAGCGCCGGCCCTGGGGCGCGGTTTCGACGCCGGCGACGACTCGAACGCCCAGCCCGTGGTCGTGGTGAGCCACCGCCTCTGGGAGAACCGCCTGGAGGCCGATCCCGACATCGTTGGCAGCACCCTGGTGTTCAATCGTGTCGAGCACGTGGTCGTCGGTGTCGCTCCCGAGGAGTTCAGGGGACATCTCAACCGCCGCGCCGCCAACCCTGTAGACGTCTGGGTGCCGCTGCGCGAGCACCCGTTGCTCGCCGCCAAGAACCCACTGCGGCAAGACCGCAACGCCGACTGGCTGCGCGTCCTCGCGCGCTTGTCGCCGGGAACGACTCTCGCTGACGCCAACAGCGCCGTGTCCTCGATCATGGCCGGCCTGGCCGAGCGGTATGAGTCGAGCAACGAGTACAAGGCAGCGGCGGTGTTCGCCTACACCAGCACCGGCACCAACGAACAACTCGAGAAGCGTCTCATCAAGGCCATCTTCTTTGGATCGGCGGGCATGGTTCTGATTGTCGTCTGCCTGAACGTCGCGGGCATGATGCTGGTGCGAAGCGCAACACGCGAACAGGAACTCGCGGTGCGTCAGGCTCTCGGCGCCAGCCGCGGTCGACTCGCGAGCCACCTCATGTCCGAGGCGATCGTGTTGGCATTGGCCGGCGGCGCTCTCAGCGTGGCGGTGGTCTACGGCGGCTCGGCGACTCTGGCCTGGTGGCTCCAGGGACCGGCCCCCGACGCGCTGAGGCTGAACGCCGCGCGAGCGGCCGCTTGCGTTGGGCTCTCTCTCGCCACGACGCTCGTGTTCGGGTTGCTGCCCTCGGTTCGCTTCAGTCGATCCAGCGTGGTCACGGCGATCAAAGACGACGCTGGCGGCGGTGGCTGGCGCGTCGGTCGGGTGCATCGCCTGGCGGCCGCACTCCAGGTGGGTATCGCGTTGCCCTTCCTGGTGCTGGGCGGCCTGTTGTTTCAGGGCGCGCGCGTCACCGCGACGGCCGATCTCGGTTTCCAGCCTGACGGCTTGTTCGCCTCGACTATCCACATCGCCGACGGCGGCTACGCGAACGAGGACGCCGCGTTCTTCCTCCGCAGCGTCCAGGACAAGCTTCGGCAGGCCGCTGGCGTGACCTCGGTGACCGTGGGCGACGGCGTGCCGCTCGACTACAACCCCATCCGCAGCAGCGTGTATCGCGCCGGCCAGACGGTGAGCGCGCGGGCCCACACGAAACGTGTCGGCGCAGGTTATCTGGCGACGCTTGGCACGCCACTCTTGCGCGGCCGCGGCGTCACCGGCGACGACTACGACGGCTCCGAACTCGTAGCGGTGCTCTCGGAATCACTCGCGACCCGGCTCTTCCCGGGCGAAGACGCGCTCGGCCAACAGGTCGCTGTCGCCCTGGGCCAAGATAGGGATGTGCTCACGGTGGTCGGTATCACCGCCGACGTGGCCACCTCGCAGATGCAGAACTCGCGCCCCCAGATCTTCGTGGCGCTGGCTCAATACCCGGCATCCAGGGTGTTTCTCATCGCGCGCGCCGCGGCTGATGCTGAGTCGATGAGGACCGCCTTTGAGGAGGCCATCGCGGAGTTCGACCCCGACTTCAGCCGGCCGACGGTCACAACGGGCGACGAGTTGGTTCGTGACAACATCGGCGACCTGCTGCAACAGTCGACCCTAGCCATCATCGTCGCTGGCGTGGCCCTGATCCTCTCGTCCCTGGGTATCTATGGTGTCGTGGCGTTCATGGTCGGCGCGCGCACGCGCGAGCTCGGCGTGCGGATCGCGCTGGGGGCGTCACGCCGACGCATCGTGAACTCGGTGCTGATCGACACCTGCATTCTCACCGCGCCCGGCCTCATGGTCGGTGTGCTCATCGCACTCATCCTGGTACGCCAGATGGGGCTCTTCTGGTACTCGCTCGGCGCGCTCGAGCCGGTCGCCTACACGCTGGCGGGCGCAACAGCGTTAGCCGTGGCGCTTCTCGCAAGCCTCCCCTCTGCCTTCAGGGCAGCTGCCGTGGAACCCATGGACTCCATCCGCGCGGAGTAGCGCTGCTCCTCGAACGGGAACTGACCACGGCCACGGGTCCCCTCGCGTGCAGCCAGGGGCGGGCCGCATCAACAGCTTCGCTTTCGTCAGGCATTCGTTCGGCTCCAATGCGATACTCCCGCGCATGCGCAACAACGCACCTTGGGCACGCCGACGATGAGGGCCCGGCAACTGGTGGCAGTCGGGGTGTTCCTGGCCGCGACGGGAGCCAACCTGGCCGCGATTCGCGCGTTCGTGCCCGATCCCTATGTGCCACTAGTTTCGGAGAAGTTCGGTCGTCTCGAAGAGCTGCGCGACGAGGTGAATGTACTGTTCGTCGGGTCCAGCCTCGTGTATCGACACTTGTCGCCGATCATCTTTGACGACGAGATGGCGAGTCGCGGGCAGCCCACCCGGTCTTTCAACCTGGGCCTCCCGGGGGCATTCAACGCCGAGTTGCTACATGGGCTGCGTCGCGTTCGTGACATGCGCCTGCCGCACTTGCGCTACGTCCTGATCGAGACGAGTGGCTCGCAAGAACCGATCGAGACGGTCAATGTCCGCACGCCACGCGTCGTGTACTGGCACGAGTCCGATGAGACGCGGCGAGCGGTGCGTGCCGCGTGGTCGACGCGGGACGATCTCGTCTCGGGGATGGACCGGGCACGGCTGCACGTGTTCGCGTTCCTGCTCAACCGATCCGGGGCGAGCCGACTTCGTCTTGCGCTCGATGGCATCGTCCCGTCGCCGCTGCGGGAGACCGCGCGGCCAGCGGCGATGGGTCCCGCCAACGACGGCTTCGCTGGACTCAAGCCGATCGAGGAAAGAAAGCGACTGATCGACGTCGACGTCGTCGCGCAGGGCCTTGAAGATCGCCTGCGGGACCGCCGGCGCAAGGCGCGGCGACAGGTGAACCGGGAGGCTCTCACGCCGGCCCAGATCACGATGTTCGTGGCGCTCGACGCTGTCATTCGTGAACTGGGAGCCGAACCCGTCCACATAGTCTCGCCGATTGTTGCGCTTCGTCCCGACGTCGAGGAAGCCGTGGCCACTGGACTCGTCTCAGTGCTTATCGATTTCAACGACCCGAGCGTCTATCCCGAGTTCTACAAGCTCGAATCACGCGCCGACGGCGTTCACCTGAACTACAGAGCGGCCGCGCTGTACAGCCGCCGGGTGGCGACCCGCTTCGCGAACCATCTGGGCGCCACAGCGAAGCGAACGAAGTGATCTTCAGCGAACTCCGGTTCCTGTTCTTCTTCGTGCCGGTCTTTGCGATGCACTGGGCGCTGCCCCGTAACCGGCCGCGCAAGATGTGGCTACTTGCGGCCAGCTATCTGTTCTACGCGGCCTGGGACTGGCGCTTCCTGGCGCTGATCTGGGTGTCCACGTTGATCGACTACCTCGTCGGCCTGCAGCTGGAGGCGCACAGGGACCCGCTGACGCGTCGCCGTTGGGTCACGGTGAGTATCGTGGCCAACCTCGGCCTACTGGGCTACTTCAAGTACTTCAATTTCTTCGCGGAGTCCTTGGCCGGGGTGCTGGATTTCATCGGCTTGCCGGTGGGCTTCCAGACGCTGAACGTCATCCTCCCGGTCGGGATCTCGTTCTACACGTTCCAGACCATGAGCTACTCCCTCGACATATACCGGGGGAGATTGAAAGCCACACGGAGCCTGCTGGACCTGGCGCTGTTCGTCGGGTTTTTCCCGCAGCTGCTGGCCGGGCCCATCGTCCGCGCCCGCGCCTTCCTGCCGTTCCTGGAGGAGCGCCGTCTGTTGGCCGACGTGGAGTTCAGGCCGGCACTCATGCTGTTCCTCGTTGGGTACGTGAAGAAGGCCTGCATCTCCGACAACATCTCCCCGTTCGTCGATGTCTACTACGCGAACCCGAGCGAATTCACCGCGATGAGCGCCTGGATCGCGGTCCTTCTCTTCGGCGTGCAGATCTACTGCGACTTCTCCGGCTACTCGGACATGGCGATCGCCTGCGCCCGGATGCTCGGCTACGAGCTCGGCGAGAACTTCAACTTCCCTTATCTGTCGAGCAGTATCACTGAGTTCTGGACGAGGTGGCACATCTCGCTGACCTCATGGATGCGCGACTATGTCTACTTCTCGCTCCCCCGCAGGCGCGGCTCCAACCTGGTGGTACACCGCAATCTGTTCCTGACCGCGCTGGTCATCGGTCTGTGGCACGGCGCGGCCTGGAACTATGTCGTCTGGGGGGCCATGAACGGGGTCGCGGTATCGGTTCAACGCGAGTGGTCGAAGTGGGCGCGCGGGAGGCTGCGGGATTCAACGCTGCGAACGGGGCTCAGTATCTGCGTAACCCTCTACGTGCTCCACCTCCAGTCCATCGTGTTCCGCGCCCAGGACGTCGGTACGGCGCTCGACGTGGCGCGTTCCTACGTTCTATTCCAGAATCTCGGTACTCGCACCCTCGACCCGTCCCTACTGCTTCTGTTCGTTCTCCTGGCGATCGCACACGGCGTCACGCGCTACGTGCGTCAGGCCACCTGGTGGACGACAGCGCCGGACTGGGCGTTTGCCGCCAGCTACGGCGTCCTCGTGGCGATCGCCGTGGGACTAATCCATCCCACTGCACAGCCGTTCATCTACTTCCAGTTCTGATCCGTGCCCTTCGGCTCAATGGGCGCCATCCGCGCGGAATAGCATCCGGTCCCCGCTAGCCCGCTCGGGCCCGCTCGCCGCTGGCCTCGATGACTAGCCTCGCGCCCTAGCTTCAGGCGTTCTCACACGCGGCCGCACGCTGATCTGCACATCGACCTGACGACCGAGCAAGTGAACGATGCCCATCAATCGATCGATGGTGAAGCGTTCGAGCTTGGCGTTGCGGATCCGACAGAAGTCCGCCTGATCAACGCCCGTCCGCGCCTGCGCTCCGCGAGTAGAGAGTTGCTCGTCGTCGAGAATCCCGATGATCCTGGCCGCGAGGATCGCCTTGGCTTGCAACACATCGGCACCAGGGTCGCCGAAGTCTCGAAACACGTTGCCCGACCCGTGCACCACTTCAAGCTCTTCGTCCACGCTCATCGCTCTAGCTCCTTCTCCAACCTTCCGAGGCGAGATCGAATGAGTTCGATTTCTCTCTTCGGTGTCTTGCGGCCCTGCGTGGCCTTCTTCTGGAACGCGTGCAGTATCCAAATCGCATCGCCGACTTGCAGTGCGTACACGGCACGATAGGCGCCGTTCGGGTGCCTAGCAGCCACCTCGAAGACGCCCGCGCCGAGACCCTTCATGGGCTTAGCGATGTCGGCTTTGCGCCCTTCCGCAGCGACCGTCAGCGCGACACGTATCGCTCCTTGGACTGCCTGCGGAAACCTCTTGAAGTCTTTCAGCGCAGCCTGGATCCAGGAGATCGGCCGCGTATCTCTGGTACCTGACGATGGCAAATCTACCATCGGTTGTCAATGGACGATCGCATTGCAGACCCTGGCTCCGCACGACTAGGCAGTTGTGTGTACAGCCCAGATGGACACCGCGGGGCGCATTCCGAGGTCCGCGGGTCAGCCGCTTCGCCGGTATCTGGCCAGACACCTGACCCTAGCTGGTGCCGCGCGCGCCGCGAGCGTTCCGACCGGCGGCGGAGTGGCGACATGCCGCTAGGGAGGGCTCTTAGTGATCCTCTACCAGAGTGTGCAGACGAGGAGACCGCGAAGCGGGCTCCGAGCGCACGCGCACCGCGCCGCTAACCACTGGCCCGAGTCTGCGGTATGTCGCCACGCAGGCGCCGGCCTCGGCGCCAGTCGTCGTGCGGTCGGCCTCGGTGCTACCTGTCGCGGCGCTGGCCTCGATGCTAGTTGTTACCGAGGTTGAGTTCCGCGGCCAACTTCTCGACCGCATCGACCGTCGCCTCGGAAACGATGCCGCCACTGTTCAAACAAGCCAGCAGATTCGGGCAATTCGGATCCGGGTCGTCCAACTGCACCGCCGCCAATCGGTCCGCGGGGATCTCGCGCGCCAGTCGGTACGCGTTGACCATGCGCTCGAACCACTCCGGTCCCAGGATCGGGTCCTGGTTACTCGGATAGTTCGCGGACTCGCCTTCGGTGGCCACCAGGCGCTCGACAGCGTTCGCGAGCGACTGCCGGTACTGCTCGCCCGCTTCCGGCGGGAACTGGCCCGACGTTTCGCGAACGTAATCGACCGCCGAATTCCAGGTGGCCTCATCGATCTGAACCGTGGTGCTTTGATCCAGATACGCCTCCATGCGTGACAGCGACTGACGCCAGTCAGAGGCCGCGTACATCGCCGGGTGGGGAGGCTGGTGGCACTCCGAGCAGGCTGCCAGATAGGCGCGGCCGCCATCGGAGCGCAGTGCCGGCAAGTCGTCCGCCTGCAGTTTGTTGCGAACAATCCCAGCGCGGTAGCGCGACTTCACCTCGGCTGCGATCGCCTCCGCATCGTCAACACCACCGTGCTCGGCAATCACTTCGCCGGCCATCACGGCCTCGTCCAGACAAGTGGCGCATGCCGCCGAGTGCTGCGAGCGGTGACAGTCGGCCAGCGAACGATGGCCATAGAGCATGCACGGACAATAGCAAGGGATCTTCTCGAGGACCTCCGGGTGGGCCTTCGCGTTTGCGTAGGCGACCGGGATAGTCTGCAAATACTCGAGGTCGGGGAAGTTCTTCTGCAGGGCGCCCGATTCGGCGGGCGCGGCCGCATCGCCCTCGACAACACCTTCTCCGCCATCCGTGCCGGCACAGGCGGCAACCGCGACGAGCAGCAGACCGAGACCTAGTCGTTTGATTCTCATGAGTCCCGACTCCTTGTTTCCCTCGGCGACGGCCCGGAGGCCCGTCAAAGGCGGTAGGTCAGCTACCTGTCTCTGTGTCCGCTTCCACGTCCTGCGTCTTCCAGACGTCATCGAGACCAGCAAGGCGCGGGTCGATGATGTCGAGCCGCGTGTCGCCTCGTAGGTCGGTCACGTACTCGTCGTAGCGCTCCTGAGAGCGCTGTGTGGTCAGGCGATTGCGAATGTTCTCGCGGACATCGTCAAGCGTCGCTGTCGTCTGTTCGGTCCGGTCAACGACCTTCACAATCTGCAGGCCGAAGTCCGTGACGATGGGTTCGGAGTAGGTCCCTGTGGGCAAGTCCGGCACCGCCGCAGCGAGCCCTTCCGTCAGGTCGCTGATTGCGATGAAACTCCCGGCATCGGCTATCGGGGTCGCATCCACATACTTGCCGCCGACCGTCTCCAGATCGCCCCCGGCCTGAAGCTCTCGCGCGGCCGCAGCCGCCTGCTCCGCGAGATCAGCGGGCGCGCCGATGAACACCAACTGCTCGAGCCGTACCTCCGCGGAGGTCGCGAAATCGTCCTGGTGCTCTCTGTAGTACTCGTTGATCTGCGTCTCGGTGACGAAAACGGAGCGCTGCACCTCTTCGAAGATGAGCCGGTTCTGCGCCAGCGCCTTGCGCGCCTGCTCACGCAGATCGCCCATCGTCATGCCGATGGTCCCGAGTTCCGCTTCCAGATCGGCCTCGGTGGCAAAACCGTTGGTGTCACGAACCTGTTGCACATAACGATCCACCTCGTTGGCGCCGATGAGGATCCCCAGCCGCTCGGCGCGCTGCTCCATCATGATCTCGTCGATCATGCCCTGCAGCGTGCTCATGCGGACGGCCGGCAGCTGCGCCTGGATCTCCGCCTCCGGGAGGGCAGCGCGCATGGCCTCGAGTTGACTATCCGTGCGCTGGCGAAGTTCGGACAGCAGAATCGGGTCGCCGTTGACACGCACGAGGATCATGTTGATCACCGTGCCAGCGGTGTCTCCGAAGGTAGCGAGCGCGTCTGTCTCGGGAGCGCTTGCGGCTTCCTGGCCAATGGCAAGTGCCGGCACGAAGAGTACGGCGGCCAGACCCGCGGCGAAGGCAACTCGAAGCAATGGGCTGTGGTGCGAACGGAACATGATCAGGCGCGGCGGGGTCAGCAGAATGGGTGGGCGACTCGCCCCCAGGCAGACCGGGAAAAGGCCGGTACAACGGGGGAAATTGGCTGAAACGCCAACGCTCAGATTACCACGCCGTCACCGCCAGAATCACCTGCGTCCAGTGGCAAGGCGTCCAGCACGTCCCGGGCGCGGCCAATGAGTTCCCCGGCCGGCCGGACCCCGGTCGTTACCATGAGGCGGTCGGGCGGGGTCAGGCTCCATTCGGGCCGCTCGCTGAGCATCACGGTTAGCTCGTGTGTCCTGATCGGGGTGCGCTCACCGAGGCGAAACGCCAGTCTGTCGGCCTTGCGCTCGATTGCCAGGACGCCAATCGACTCCGCCGCCTGGCGCAAGGAGGCGATCGCGAACAGTTCATCCACGGTCGCAGGCAACGGTCCGTAGCGATCGCGCAGCTCCTTCTGCAAGGCCTCGAGTTGGGCCGTCGTCTCCGCGGAGGCGAGACGTTTGCTGACCATCAGCCGCTGCAATGGGTCCTCCACGTAGTCCACCGGAACCTGCAGGTCCACGCCGAGACTGACCTGGGCGCGCGGGCCTGCGCGAAATTCCTCCCCCTTGAGTTCGTGCACCGCCTCTTCCAGAAGACGCGCGTACATTTCGAACCCCACCGCGGCGATCTGCCCGTGCTGTCGTTCCCCCAGAAGCGATCCGGCACCGCGAATCTCCAGGTCCATGGCGGCAAGCCGGAAGCCCGACCCCAGTTCGGAAAACTCCTGTATCGCTCGCAGCCGCTTCTTGGCAATCGGAGTCAACGTGTCCACCGGCGGCACCACCAGGTACGCGTAGGCGCGCCGCGTGGAACGACCGACGCGGCCACGCAACTGGTACAGCTGGGCCAGGCCGAAGCCATCCGCACGATTGATGATGATCGTGTTCGCCATGGGGATATCGAGGCCGTTCTCGATGATGGTCGTCGTCACCAGTACGTCAGCTCGCCCTTCGACGAAATCGAGCATCACCGTCTCGAGTTCCGCTTTGGCCAGCTGGCCGTGCGCCACACGAAACTCCGCCTCGGGCACGAGTTCCTGCAACGTGCTGGTCAACCGGTAGATCGACTCGATGCGGTTGTGAACCACAAACACCTGGCCGCCTCGCGATAGCTCTTCGTGAATCGCGTCGGCAAGAATGTCGCCCTCGTACGGGACGATGTGGGTAGCAATCGCGTAGCGATCGCGCGGTGGAGTTTCGATGACCGAGAGATCGCGAACTCCCAGCAGCGACATCTGCAGGGTCCGCGGAATGGGTGTGGCGGTCATCGAAAGAACGTCGACGCTGCGCTTGAGATGCTTCAGGCGTTCCTTCTGGCCGACTCCGAAACGTTGCTCCTCGTCGATGATCAACAGGCCCAGGTCCTTGAACTCAACATCCTTCGCCAGTAGCCGATGCGTGCCGACCGCAAGGTCTGCCGTGCCGTCCTTGATGGCCTTCAGCGACGCGCGGATCTCCGCCGGAGAACCGAAGCGCGACAACGTCTCGACCTGTACCGGAAAGGCAGCGAAGCGTTCGCGCAGCGTTCGTCCGTGCTGGTACGCCAATACCGTGGTGGGAGCCAGCAGCGCCACCTGCTTGCCTTCCATCACCGCCTTGAATGCGGCGCGCATCGCCACCTCGGTCTTGCCGTAGCCGACATCGCCGCACAGCAGGCGGTCCATGATGGTCGGGGCTTCCATGTCCGTCTTGACCTCGGCGATCGCGCGCAACTGATCGGGAGTCTCCTCGTACTCGAACGAGTCCTCCATCTCGCGCTGCCACGGCGTGTCGGCGCCGAACGCATGGCCGCTGTCGGTCTTGCGGGCCGCGTACAGCTCCAGCAGCTCGGTCGCCACCTCGCGCAGCGAGTTCTTGACGCGGCTCTTTGCCTTCGACCAGCTTGCACCACCGAGGCGATTGATCCTGGGCTTGGCGTCTTCACCGGCATTGAACTTCTGCACCAGATAGAGCTGTTCGAGCGGCAGGTACAGGCGATCGGTGCCGCGGTACTCGATCTCCATGAACTCCTTGGCGCTCTCGCCAACGTCGATCTGCTTCACGCCCACGAAGCGACCGATGCCGTGTTCTTCATGGATGACGTAGTCGTCGGGAGTAAGGTCGCGGAAGTCACCCTTGAACGCCTCGCCGTGGAAACGGCGGCGGCGACCCTGCGGCCGCGCGCGGCCGAAGATCTCCGCGTCGGTGGCAACCCACAGACCGATCTCCGGGATACGAAAGCCGCCCGACAGGTCCGCAGTGGCGATGCTGCACGACCCACGCGCCAGGGGCTCCGCGTCCGGGTTCGACTCGCGCTCCGGATCCAGCTGCACCGATGCCGGCACGTCGTAGCCGTCGAGGATCTCGGCGAGGCGTTCCGCCTTGCCGCTGCGCGACAGCAGAAAGGCCACTCGTTCCTGCGCGGCCAGGTCCGTCTTCAGCGCGTGCGCCAGCTCGGCAAGGCGGCCGCGATAGCCCGGGGCCGATTGTGCCGTGAGGTCATGGGCGCCCGGACGTCCCGACGCCAGCTCGGCGACGGTTACGCGCGGCGCTTCGGCCCGTACGGCGTGCTCGAGCGGATGCACCAGGGTCGCCGGTATCGGGATCGGCGCATCCTGCCCCGACGCCACTGCCTGGTGGTAGTGCTCGTCGAGGTACTCTTGCCAGCGCTCCGCGTTGCGCGCAATGAGGTCAGGCTCGATCACGACCCACAGCGGTTCCGCGAGGTAGTCCACCAGGCTCGCCGCGAGTTCGTCGGCGTCATCTTCGAGCGCGTTGGGATCGTCGGCCGCGCGCGATACCGCTGGCGGCAGGTCGAGGCTGTCTACGGCCCGCATGGAACGTTGATCGCGCGGGTTGAACTCGCGCATGGAGTCGATCTCGTCGCCGAAGAACTCCAGCCGGACAGGGTGCTCGCGCGTCGGCGGAAAGACGTCGAGAATCCCGCCACGCAGCGCGAACTCGCCGAGCGACTCGACCAGGCTGACGGGACGATAGCCAGCATCCACCAGCCGCTCGCCGATCGTATCGGGCGCGATCTCGGACCCGACTTCGATACGGACGATGTTGCCGCGGAACTGCGCGGGCGACTGGATGCGTTCCATCCAGCAACGTACCGGCGCGAGCAACACCTCGACGCGCCCTCGCGAGCAGCGATCCAGCGTCTGCAGACGCTCGCGCACGATATCGTCGTGCGGCGGCACGCTGCCGTACGGATTCACATCCAGTGAAGGGAACGCGACGACGCTGCCCGCTGCCGGATGGAAGGCACGGACGTCGAGCAGCAGCACCTCGAGATCCACATCGGCCGGCACGACCACGGCCAGGGGCCGCTGCACGGTAAGTTGGAGTTCGGCCAGGACGGCTGCCAGATGCGGGCCGGACAGCCCCTCGAGGCGCACTTCTCCCTCCGCGCGCGCTGCGGCCAGGGCCGCGCGCAGCGCAGGTCGCTCCCGCAAAGTGGCGAGGACGGCGTCGAGCATGAATCGTTATGGACGCGGCTCAGAGAAGGCCCAGGGTGGGACTAGTCAGCGTCCGGCGTCTCCCCGTCGCGCAACGGTACCGCACGGATGGATTCGATGATGGCCGTTGTCGAATAGTCGGAGACCAGATCGATGAAAGCGACCTCGCCGCCCTGGTCCCGCACGAGATCAGCTTCGGCTAGTGGCTGGTCACGCCAGTCGGCCCCCTTCACGTAGACATCGGGCCGCAGTTCCCGGATGAGGTCGATCGGCGTGCTGCCGTCAAAGACGATGACGTGATCGACGCTGCGCAACTCGCGCAGGATCTCGGCACGAGCCGTCGCCGGCTGCACCGGCCGACCGGCACCCTTCAGTTCACACACCGAGGCGTCGCTGTTGACGCCGACCACCAGGAGGTCACCCAGAGCACGGGCGGCACGCAGGCTGGCGACGTGGCCAGGATGCAGTAGATCGAAACAACCGTTGGTGAAGACGACGCGATCTCCAGCGGCGCGGCGTCCGTCGGTGGCCACTCGTACTGCCGCAGGGATCAGCGCGTCCGCGTCGGTCATGCGTCGTCGCCTCGCGCCAGATCCGGGTCGCGTTCGCTTTCGATGCCACCGAGTTGTTTCCAGCGCACGCCGCCAGTGAACTCCCAACTGTGACCAAGCCGCGCGACACCAACGTCACCGTAGCGGGAATGCACGCGGAAGCTGTAAAGCCCGCGGTGGTAGTCGTATGGACGGCCGTCTCGCGAATGCACGGCCACGTCCAGATAGTAGGTGCCCCCGACCAGGTCGAGCGACGGGACATGAATGAGCGCTTTGCCCTCGCCCTTCAGCGCGTCACCCTTGAAACGCTCGAGATCGGTGTTCGTCCCGTAGCAGGAAACACCGTTCGCATTGAACAGGCCGAGCCCGAACACGAAGTCGTTGACCTCGGCTGCGGCGCTCCAGGCAATCTCGATGGTCATCTCATCGCCGGTTGCGAAGACGTGTCCGGCCTGGCTGGCCTCGTCGAGAAAACGCACACCCTCGATCCGCGCCGCCTGGTTACCCCAACGTCCCGGCTCGTAGGGAGCCTCCTCCCCCGTTTCTGGCGCTTCCTCGGCAATCTCGATGTGAGCATCGGTTCCGGCGACCTCGCCCGCGCTGGCAACCCGTTGTTTCTCGACCCGGGCCAGCTCGCTCTCTTCCTGTTCACCTACCCAGTTCAGGTAGCGATCGACCACCCGCATCGGATCGCCAAGCGCCTTGACCTTGCCACGATCCACCCATGCCGCGCGGTCACATAGCCGTCGAACGGTATCCACGCCATGGGTGACCAGCAGGATCGTCTTACCGCGCCGCTTGAACTCGCCGATCTTGTCGAGACACTTGTGCACGAAGGCTTCATCGCCGACCGCAAGGACCTCGTCGATGACCAGAATGTCAGGGTCGACATGGATCGCCACCGAGAAACCAAGCCGCATGTACATGCCCGACGAGTAGTTCTTGACTGGCGCGTCGATGAACTCCTCGAGTTCAGCGAACGCCACGATGTCATCGAAGCGGGCCTCGATCTCTTCGCGGCTCAGGCCGAGCATGATGCCGTTGATGTAGACGTTCTCGCGGCCGGAGATCTCCGGATGGAAGCCAGCACCGAGTTCGATCAGGGCGGAGATCTTGCCGTTGACCGCTACCGAGCCCTCGGTCGGCTTGGTGGTACCCGCGACGAGCTTCATCAGGGTGCTCTTGCCGGCGCCGTTGGCGCCGATGAGCCCGAAGGTCTCGCCCGGCTGAATCTCGAGATCGACGCCATCGAGCGCCGTGAACACCTCGTTCGGGTTCAGCAACTTGAAGAGGTTGCCGCCGACGAAGGCGCTCTTGAGCGTCAGGAACTTGTGGGACTGTGCGACCCGCCGATATCGCTTGGTCACGCCCGCGATACGAATGGCCGGTTTCGCGGCCGTGGTCGACCCATCCTCCGACGCGGCCTTCGCCGCGTCGTTCGCGCCAGCCATGGCTGTCCCTTTCTTCGAGGTCGCCGCGGATGAGCTCTTCCCCGAAGAGGCCATGTCAGACCTCTTCCACGAAGGAATCACGCAGGCGATCGAAGAAGTAGTAGCCCACGACAAAGGTCAGCACAGCGACGATCGCCGTCACGCCGAAGCGGCGCCAGTGCAGCATCTCGCCCGTGAACATGCTCGTGTGGTAGGCCTCGATGATGTGCGTCATTGGGTTGAGCTCGAGCAGGCGGGCAGCAATACCTTCCGGGTCCGTCTCGGCCAGGAACGTGTAGCTGTAGATCACGGGTGAGCCGAAGAACCAGAGGGTCAGGAGGTTGGCCAACAGATCCTTGACGTCTCGATAATGAACGGTAACGGCCGCCAGGAAGAAGCCGAGACCCAGCGTGAACAGCGCTTGTACCAGGATCACGAGCGGCAGCCACAGCAGGTGAATCGAGATGCTCTCAGGCCGGAACCACACCCAGAAGACCGCGTAGATCGGCAGCCCGAGAATGAAGTTCACGCCGTTGTGCACGACGCTCACTACCGGCAAGACCTCAGCAGGGAAGATGATCTTCTTGATCAGGTTGCCGCCCATGAGCAACGAATTGGCGGCTTCCGGTAGCGACGACCCGAACCAGGTCCACGGCAACAGGCCGCAGAACAAGTACAGAGGGTAGGGCGAGAGCCCTTCGGCGCGGGCCGGCATCACGTACGTGAAAACGAACGTGTAAACCCCGAGCAGCATCAGGGGGTGGATGAATGTCCACAGAAACCCGAGCACGGATCCGCGGTAGCGGGCCGTCAGCTCACGCTGTACGAGGGTCCGGATCAGCAGCCGATGCTGCAGCAAGCGACTCAGCGAGTGCCACATATCGACTTCGGGGTTTCCCTTACTCGAGCCGGACGGCGACGCCGTCCTGGATGGCGTACATCGTGTGGAACTTCCGCACGTCGCCGTTGTCGTCAAACGCGGTGACCCCGGCAAGTCCTTCATACGGGTTCATGCTGTTCAGATAGAACCGGATCTCATGCCCGTCCAACCCGGCCTGGGCGATCGCCTGCGCGATCATCTGCACGGCGTCGTAACCGTGCGCAGCGTAGGTGTCAGGAGTCATGCCGTACTTCGCCTCATAGTCCGCGACAAACTTGCGGACGTTGTCGGCGCCGCGCTCGATGTCGAAAGGCGCTTGCGGGAACGCCAGACCCTCCACCGCATCACCACCCGCAGCGATCAGGTCTGCGGCCAGGACCGCGCCCGTGCCGAACAGCGCTGCGTCACTACCAGCATCGCGGATCGCGCGTGCGACCATCGCGGTATCGGCAGCGTAGCCGGCGATGTAGATCGCCGGCGGATCTTCGGCCAGAAGACGCTCCACCTGTACGGCGATGTCCTCGGGGGTAGCGTCGGCCGGGTAGCTCCCCTGCCCTAGCGCACGGCCGCCCAGGAGCCTGAATCTCTGGATGAACGAGTTCTTCTGGCCAAGGCCAAACTCGCTCTGCTGCGCGATGACCGCCGCTTCCGGCACGTGCGCAACGTTGAAAACGTGGTCAGCGGTGTTCAGCGCCTCGAGGTCGTCACTCGGGAAGTTGCGATAGATGAAGTCGCCGGCATTGCTGAGCTTCGGGCTCGAACTCGCAGGCGACATGAGCAGCACCTCGGCTTCCTGAAACACCGGCGCAATAGCCAGCGTCACGTCGCTGACATCGGCGCCAATCGCGGCATTCACGCCTTCGGCCAGAAGCTCCTGCGCGGCCTGCAACCCCGTCGCGGGTTGGCTCCCGGAGTCGCGGAGAAGCAGCGTCAGCGGCATCTGGCCGACCTCGAAGACGTTCACCCCACCCGCCGCGTTGATCTCCTCCACGGCCATCTCGATGCCGCGCTGAATCGACCGCCCGTAGGGTGAGCCTGCTCCCTGCAATGAGACGATCGCGCCTAGCTTCACATCGGTGCTCGCGGCGGGCCCGCAAGCGACAAACCCGAGAGCGACGGTGGCCACAAGGGCCAAGTTGGCTGCTCTTCTCATCACGTTCCTCCCTCTACTCGTCGCCGTCGGCGTCCGCACCCGGGATCGGCATCTCGGTCGTCACGATCGGCTGATAGATGGGCTTGATACCGCGTGCCTTGGCAACACGCAACCGTACGAGCGATTTCTCCACGGCAATCGATGCCCGTCCTATGTCCACGCCCTCTTCCGGCTCGGCCAATCGAGCCTCCGCGCGCTGCAGTGCAGCCTCGGCGCGGGCCACGTCGACCATGGCCGCGTCTTCGGCTGTCTGGGCAAGGACACTTACCTGATGGTGACTGACCTCGGCAAAGCCGCCGGCAACCGCCAGGACTTCCTCGGCGCCATCAACAGTACGGTAGCGAAGTTCGCCCACACCGAGGGCAGTCATGTAGCGCGCGTGACGCGGCAGAATGCCGAATTCTCCGTCCATGCCGGGAGCGGTGAGTTCGATCACCTGCGCGTCGACGATCTTGCCGACCGGCGTGACGACGTTGAGTTGGAAGTTTTCAGCCATGATCGCTATCGGCCTATGCCGCCTCCTGGTCCGCCTTCAGCTTGGCGCCCTTCTCGACGGCTTCGTCGATTGTGCCGACCATGTAGAAGGCCTCTTCCGGCAGGTCGTCGTGCTTGCCCGCGAGGATCTCCTTGAAGCCGCGCACGGTCTCTTCTAGCGGGACGTAGACGCCCGAGTTGCCAGTGAAGACCTCGGCGACGAAGAACGGCTGCGACAGGAAGCGCTGCAGTCGTCGCGAGCGCGCCACGGTAACGCGCTGATCTTCGGACAGCTCGTCCATGCCGAGGATTGCGATGATGTCCTGCAGGTCGCGATACTGCTGCAGCATCAGCTTGACCTCACTGGCGACATCGTAGTGCTCCTGACCCAATACCTGCGGGTCAACGAGCTGCGAGTTGGAGTCGAGCGGATCGACCGCCGGGTAGATGCCGATCTCGGTCAACGCACGCGACAAGGTGACGCTGGCGTCGAGATGGGCGAACGTCGTGGCCGGCGCCGGATCCGTCAGATCGTCGGCCGGGACATAGATCGCCTGAACCGACGTAATCGACCCGGTTTTGGTGGCGGTAATCCTTTCCTGCAACTCACCGAGCTCACTGGCCAGGGTCGGCTGATATCCAACCGCGCTCGGCATCCGGCCGAGCAGCGCCGACACCTCGGACCCCGCCTGCGTGAAGCGGAAAATGTTGTCGATGAACAGCAGCGTGTCCTTGCCCTGGTCGCGGAAATACTCCGCCACCGTGACACCGGTCAGGGCAACGCGCAGGCGCGCTCCCGGCGGCTCGGTCATCTGCCCGAAGATCAGCGACGTGTTGTCGATAACCCCTGCTTCCTTCATCTCGCGGAACAGATCGTTGCCCTCACGAGTGCGCTCGCCGACGCCCGCAAAAACCGAGTAGCCGCCATGCTGCTTGGCGACGTTGTTAATCAGCTCCTGGATGAACACGGTCTTGCCAACACCGGCACCACCGAAGAACCCGATCTTGCCGCCGCGCTTGAACGGCACCAACAGGTCGATGACCTTGATGCCCGTCTCGAACTGCTGCGTTTCGGTCAGCTGCTCGTCGAACGTCGGAGAGTGGCGATGGATCGGCCAGCGCACCTCGGCCTCAACCGGGCCGGCGTTGTCGATCGGGTTGCCAACGACGTTGATGATGCGGCCGAGCGTACAGTCACCTACGGGAGTGGTAATCGGGCCACCCGTATCAACAACGGGCATGCCACGGACCAGACCGTCGGTCGTCGACATGGCAACACAGCGAACGCGGCCCTCGCCGAGATGCTGTGCAACTTCGAGGACGATGTCGATCTTCTCGCTCGAGGTTCCCGCTTCGTCGGTGATGTGCAGCGCCTGATAGATGGCCGGCAGCTGCCCTTCGGGGAACTCGACGTCGACCGCGGGGCCGACGATCGCGATCACCTTGCCGGTAACGTTCTCGCTCATGGTGTGTCTCCTATTGCCTTGTTGGCCGGTCGCTCAGCTGAGCGCCGCGGCGCCGCCGACCACCTCGAGAATCTCGGTGGTGATCGCTTCCTGGCGAAGCTTGTTCATGGTCAATGTCAAATCGTCGATCAACTCTTCAGCATTCTTGGTCGCGCTGTCCATGGCGGCCATCCGCGCGGCGTGTTCGGCTGCGCTCGATTCCAGCAGTGCCTGGAACACCTGAGCTTCAGCGAACTGCGGCAACAGCTCGTTGATGATGGCCTGGCCGCTGGGTTCGTAGATGTAGTCAATGATCTCGGTCGGTGCTCCCGGGTCGAAGCTCGCGGCTTCTGAGATCGATTCGCCGAGTTCCGTTGCGATCGTGCCGATGGCGCTGAAGCCGGGGTGTTCGTCACCGTCGACCTGGGCCTCAGCGAAGGCACGCGCCGCCTCGCGGAACGTGGGGCCGCCGGCGCCGCCGAACGGCAATTCGCGAATGGGAAGCAACGGCTCCACCACGAGATTCTGGCGCAGGGCCGATACGAACTCGTTGTAGATCAGATAAACCGCGTCGGTTTCTTTGGTCTCGTACAGCTCGATCAGGTACCGGGCCGTAGCGGCGGCACTTGGGTAGCTCAGGTTCTTCAGCAGATCCTCGCCCGCCGTATCGACCTCCCACTCGCCGCGGCGGAAGTGGTCCCAGCCCTTGCGGCCCGCTGCGACGACGTGGAGTTCCTTGTCGTCCCAGGTTTCGAGAGCGCGCGTGGCGTAGCGGATGACATTGCTGTTGAACGCGCCACAGAGTCCACGATCAGAGGTGATCACCACGGCGGTGATGCGCTTGACGTCGCGCACCTCCAGCAACGGGTGCGACACCTTCTGCTCGCTGGTGGCCGCAAGCTCGCCGAGCACGTCCCACATCTTCTCGCTGTAGGGCCGTGCGTCGAGCATCGAATCCTGCGCCCGGCGCAGCTTCGCGCCAGCCACGAGCTTCATCGCCCGCGTGATCTGCCGGATGTTCTTGACCGACCGCACACGGCGGCGGAGTTCGAGAAGAGTAGCCATAGCTTAGACCGTCGCCTCGGCGGCTTCCTTGGCGTTAGCGGTGAAGTCCTGGTGGAACGCCTCGACGTTGCCTTTGAGGCGACCGATCATCTCGTCGTCGAGCTTGCCAGCGGCTTCAATCACGTCCCAGAGTTCCGGATCATTGACCTCGACGTAGTCATACAGGCCAAGTTCGAACGGGCGAACCTGTTCGACTTCGAGGTCGTCGAAGTACCCGTTGCTGCCGGCCCAGATGATCGCGATCTGCTTGGCGACCCGCAGCGGCTTGTACTGCTCCTGCTTGAGGATCTCGGTCAGCCGCGCACCACGCGCCAGCTGACGCTGGGTGGCCGGGTCGAGGTCGGAACCGAACTGGGCGAAGGCCGCCAGTTCGCGATACTGCGCCAGTTCGAGACGAAGCGATCCCGCGACCTGCTTCATGCCCTTGATCTGCGCTGCGCCACCGACTCGTGAGACCGACAGGCCCGCGTTCACCGCCGGGCGAATGTTCTTATGGAACAGTTCGGTCTCGAGGAAGATCTGGCCATCCGTGATGGAGATGACGTTGGTCGGGATGTAGGCGGAGACGTCACCGGCCTTGGTCTCGATGATCGGCAGCGCGGTCAGGCTACCGCCGCCGAGCTCGTCGGCCATCTTGGAGGCGCGCTCGAGCAACCGCGAGTGGAGGTAGAAGACGTCGCCCGGAAACGCTTCGCGTCCCGGCGGCCGCTTCAGCAACAGCGACATTTCACGGTACGCGTCGGCGTGCTTGGAGAGATCGTCGTAGATGACCAGCGCGTGCTCGCCCTTGTCGCGGAAGAACTCGCCCATCGCGCAACCGGCGTAGGGAGCCATCCACTGCAGCGGCGCCGGCGTAGACGCCGACGCGTTCACCACGACCGTGTAGTCCATCGCACCGTTGTCGGTCAGCTTCTGCACGACCTGTGCGACGGTCGATTCCTTCTGGCCGATGGCGACGTAGATGCAGATTACGTCCTGGCCCTTCTGATTGATGATCGTGTCCACCGCAACGGCTGTCTTACCTGTCTGGCGGTCACCGATGATCAACTCGCGCTGGCCTCGGCCGATCGGGATCATCGAATCGATCGACTTGATACCCGTCTGCAGCGGCTCTTCAACTGGCTGCCGCTCGATGATGCCGGGAGCGATGCGCTCCATCGGCAACCGCTCGGTGGTCTCGATGGCGCCCTTGCCGTCGAGCGGTGCGCCCAGCGGATCAACAACGCGACCGACCTGTTCCTGGCCAACCGGCAGTTCGACGACGCGACCGGTCCTCTTGACCGTGTCGCCTTCCTTGACCAGCGTCGTGTCGCCAAGCAGCACCGCACCTACGCTGTCCTCGTCGAGGTTCAGCGCGATGCCGAATACGCCGTTGGGGAACTCGAGGAGTTCCTGCGACATGCAGCTGCCGAGGCCATGGACGCGCGCAATGCCATCACCAACGGCGATGGCTGTGCCTACTTCCTGGACCTCGATCTCGGCTTCGTAGCCGGCGATCTGCTGTTGAATGATGCTCGAGATTTCTTCGGCTTTGATACCCATATGATTCTCGCTCCGCGCTCAGTTGGCGGTGATCCGCTCGCGCATCTGCTCCAGTTGGTGGCGCAGGCTGCCGTCATAGACGACATCCCCGATGCGGGTGGTCAGACCGCCGAGCAAGTCGGGGTCGGTCTTTACGTTGAGACGTACGACGCGGCCTGAGGCGCGCGCCAGCTTTTCTTTGAGGTCCTGTACAGCCGTCTCGTCGAGCGGCTGCGGCGACGTGATCTCTGCGTTCACTATGCCCATGTGCTCGTCGGCCATTGTCGAGAAGAGCGCAACGGTCTGGCACAGCTGGTCGAGGCGATCGTTCTGGCCCAGTACCTGGAGAAAACGTCTGCTCGTTTCTCCGGCGCCGAGCCTGTCCGCGATCTCGATCAACACCGCTACCTTCTTCTCTGCTTCGATCGACGGATCGACCAGTAGCGCCGTGAGGCCCTCGTGGCCGTCTACCGCGGCGGCAAGTTCGCCGAGGTGCTCTACGAGCGGCTCTAGGGGCTCGCTCTTGTCGAGCGCGGCGCCCAGGAGGCCCTTCGCATATCGTCGCGCGATCGCTTCGTTGATCATGGTCGTTCTCTATAGGCCCGGTTCAGGACACGCTCTCGCCGAGGCGATCGAGATACGCGCGTACCAGGCGATCCTGGTCCACGCCGCTGAAGTTCTTCTTCACGAGATCGGTGGCAATCCCAACCGCGAGATGCGCGATGTGCGACTGCAGTTCGCGTTCGGCGCGCGTCACCTCGGACTTCATGTCCCGGCTCGCACCGCCACGAATCGCTTCCGCTTGCGCGGTTGCCTCCTCGATCATCTTCGCCTTGTCGTGCTCGGCAGCCTCGCGGGCCTGGGCTACCAGACCGGCTGCTTCCTCTTCCACGCGTTCGAGTCGCGCCGCGGACGCGGTGAGCCCCTCGCTGGCCTGGGCCGTCTGCTCCTTGGCCAGATCGCGTGAGCCAATGATCGCCTTGTTGCGTGCCGCGAGGATCACCTGCAGCCCTTCAAACTCGAAGTTTTCTTTGACGAAGGCGGGCGGCACGACAAGCAGCCAGTAGAGAATGCCGGCCAGCATGAAGAAGTTGATCCACTTGTAGATGTACTCGGCCGTTGTCGGCACAGCTACATGGGCTTCGTCGCCGTGATCCTCGGCTTCAGCAGCGCCGTGGTCGTCTTCCAAGGCCAGCTCGCCACCATGCTCTTGCGCGTACAACGTACCGGGTGTCGCACCGACCACGAGGACGAGCGTCATCGCGATGAGGGCCAGCTGGACAGTCCTGCGCATCGCCGTCATCTAGTTGCTCCCGTCAGTGTCGGCATCAACGGGTCGACCCAGGATTCGCTCTGCGATCGTGCGCGCGATCTCATCGGCGTCGGACTCCAGTTGCGTGCGCGCACTATCAATCTGTTTGCCGATCTCGGCCCGGGCCTCTTCAATCTCTTTCGCGGCATCGGCGCGTGCCGCCGCCAGTACCTCTTCGCGACGCTCGCGGGCCTCGCCGTGCGCTTGCTCGCGAATCCCAAAGGACTCCTTCCGCGACTCGGATACACGGGCTTCGACCGCTGCGAGCCTCTCGTTCTGAATCCGCTGAGCGTCCTCGAGTTTGGTGCGCGCGTCGTCGATCTCGGCCTCGCGCTGCGCCAGGATCGCGTTCAGCGGACCGAATAACCAACGATTGAGGATGAACACGAGCGCCACGACCGCAGCGGCGACCAGCAGGATTGTCGGCAGGTGAGGGAAATTTTCCATTGAGTCGATCCGGCGTCGCTTTTAGTCGCGTGCCTGCGGCCCGAGGTGCAGAGAGCGGGCGATGATCGCAGGCTTGGAGCGAAGGAGGCGAGTGCCGGTTCCTTCCGGGGGCGTGGCCGTCGAACGATGACCGTCAAGACGTCGCGCCGAGGAGACGAAATCTCGGTGGAGCGACACAAATGTTCGGGCCCGGATTCTAACAGCCGTCTCGAAGGGTCGGCAAGCAAGCCT
>JAJCXT010000020.1 GCA_029263295.1 Acidobacteriota bacterium
CTCCTTGCCGACCCAACGGCCGGAAAGGGCATCTAGACTATGTGCAGCTCTTGGAGAACTCGGCTGCCCCAAGTTGTTCGGTCAGAAGGACTTCGACGGTAGCGACTCCACCGACTCTACATAGTCCGGAACTCCGCATAGACCCGGCTATGCGGAGCTGGACATAGCCGGGTTAACTCCAGAGGCCACTATCGATGACGACATTGACCACTGCGGTCTCCAAGCGGTTCCCACGGCATCGAGAACAGCCACCGTCCTGGCCTCGGTTTGCAGCGTGGTCTCGCCAGGCGAGTGCAACGGACACTATGACCCTCCGTCAGCTGGCTCGCTGGTATTCTGTCTGGCACCGTCGTGAGGGAAGCGAAGCGGCGAACACCTATCGGACCGCGGGGGCATCGATGTCCGCGACCCCACGCCATCATGCTGTCGAATCCGAGGCACACACGTGAGACCTGAACTGAGGGCGTTTGTTCTTCGTGGGGCAGCGTTTAGCCTGACCCTCATCTGCGCACACCTCGTTCTCAACGCGGGTTTCCTTCTCTACATGGACCGGCACGCGAGAATCGCCCAGACCGAGTACCTGCAGCAGAGGTTTACAGGTCCCATCGAGACTCTGGTCGTGGGGAACTCGCATGCGCTGAACGCGCTGCCCAACGAGCTCCTGCCCCCCGGGGCCCTGAATCTAGCCACTGAGGGCGAGAGCTACCTGGTCACAGAGCACCGCGTCGCACAGATCCTGGAGAGAGAGCGGGTGGGCCGGATCCTCTTCCCCGCTGACTTCGACTCGTTCGCGAGTCACAGGGTGGACTTCTCCAACGACTGGTTCTGGGCTCGCCGCGTTGACTATTGGGAACTGGCCCGACGGACCGGTCGATGGAGTTTCCTGGTGCGCGATCTACGAGGGAGATACTGGGCCTACCTTGATGAACGTTCCGCCATTGCCCGCCAACTGAGGCCAGGCGAGCTGGTGACAATGGGCCGAGCCGAGCTGGCTCCATCGCGGATGGCCAAGCACGCCCGGGAGCGATCGCAGCAACACTTCGGGGCCGGCCTCCTGTTCGACCCAATGCTGACTGCTGCGTTCGCGCGCGCAGTTAGGCTCGCCAGGGACCAGGGCACCGAAGTCGTCGTGGTCCGGTACCCCGTGCATCCGGAGTACCTGCTGCTCGTACCTCCGGCAGCTCAACTCCCGCTGGAGAGATTCCTGGCGCAAGCCTTCGACGGGCCGGTGCCGGCCCTACTGCTAGATGCGTCAGAGTTGTTCACCGATAGGCCGACGTACTTCCTGAACTCGGATCATCTCAATACGAAGGGGGCCCGAGAGTTCAGCGAGTGGCTCGCTGCGCAGCTTGGCCCGACGACCGGCGCAGCGGCAGAGATAGTCCCGGCGGGGGGGCACGTCAGCGACTGACAACCATCACGCGGGCGAAGCGGCGCTTGCCGACTTTGAGCACGCGCTCAGCGCCATCAGCCGGCACCGTGGCCTGATCATCGGTCAGGCGGTCGCCGTCGAGCGACACGGCCCCCTGCTTGATCAGCCGTCGTGCCTCACCGTTGGACTTGGCGAACTCACACGCGGTGATCACCGCCACGATCCATGCCGGCTCGTCGGCCTCGACGTGCACCGTCGGCATGTCGCTCGGCAACCGGCCGGCCGCGAAGACGTTGTCGAACTCGGCCTCAGCCGCCTGCGCCGCCGCCTCGTCGTTGTAGTCGGCAACAATCGCCCGCGCGAGCGCCTGCTTGGCAGCCTTGGGGTGCAACTGGCCCCCTACCACCTGGCCCTGCATCGCCGTAATCTCGGAGTCGGTGCGCTCGGTGCATAGCTGCCAGTACGTCCACATCGTCTCGTCGGAGAGCGACATCACCTTGCCGTACATGTCTCCGGGCGCATCCTCGATGCCGATGTAGTTGTCGAGCGACTTGCTCATCTTCTCGACCCCGTCGGTGCCCACCAGCAGTGGCATGGTCAGCACGACCTGCGGCTCGAGGCCGTAGGCGCCCATGATGTCGCGGCCTACCAGCAGGTTGAAGAGCTGGTCGGTGCCGCCCATCTCCACGTCGGCCTTCAGGGCGACGGAGTCGTAGGCCTGGGCCAACGGGTAGAGAAACTCGTGCAGGGAGATCGGCTGCTGCGCCTGGTACCGCTTGCTGAAATCGTCGCGCTCCATCATGCGCGCCACGGTGTACTTGGCCGCGAGTTTGATCAAACCCGCGGAACCGAGTTCGTTGAGCCAGGTGGAGTTGAACTCCGTGCGCGAGTGGGCCGGGTCCAGAATCCGGAACGCCTGCTCCTCGTAAGTGCGCGCGTTCTCCCGTATCTGCTCGGGCGTCAGCTGCGGGCGAGTCTTCGACTTGCCCGTGGGATCGCCGATCATCCCGGTGAAGTCGCCTACGACGAACACCACCTCGTGGCCGAAGTCCTGGAATAGCTTCATCTTGCGCATCACAACCGTGTGGCCGAGATGGAGATCGGGCGCGGACGGGTCGAAACCGACTTTCACCAGAAGGCCCTTGCCGCTCTTGGCCGAGCGTTCGAGCTTGGCCGCGAGTTCTTCCTCGCTCAGCAGATCGACGGCGCCCTGCCGCAGCAGGTCCATCTGTTCGTTCACGCTCGGAAACGACAAGACTTGGTTCCTTCCGTCGGTTGATGCGTCGGCCACTGCCGCCGGCGCGATCTACTTGGTGTCGACTATCACCCTGCGACCGACCACACGCAGCCGGCCCTCGGCAAACAAGCGTACCGCCTCGGGGTAGACAGAGTGCTCCTGCTCGAGAATCCGAGCGGCGAGCGCGTCGGCATCGTCGGCCTCCAGCACCGGCACTGCCGCCTGCACGATGATGGGGCCCGCGTCCATCGCCTCGGTAACGAAGTGCACCGTGCAACCAGAGAAACGGACGCCGTGGTCGAGTGCTTTCTGCTGCACATCGAGACCCGGGAAAGCCGGCAACAACGACGGATGAATGTTCAGCACCTTGCCGGGGAAGCGATCGAGGAAGCGCCCCGTCAGGATGCGCATGAAACCAGCCAGACATACTCCTTCGGCGCCGTGACCTGCCAGCGTGTTGGCGAGGGCGTCCTCGAAGGCACCGCGATCGGCGAACTCACCGGGCGCCACGACGGCCGTGGCCACGCCCATCGCTGCCGCCTTCTCGAGGCCCGCGGCCGCGGGTGTATCGGCAACAACCACGGCGACCTCGGCCGGGAAGTCAGGCGCTGCGCAGGCAGTGGCAATCGAGACCATGTTGGAGCCGCGGCCGGAGATCAGAACGCCGATCTTCACCGGTCTTCTGCCACCGCCAGCACGCTCACAACTCGACGCCCTCACCCTCGACTACCGTGCCGATGCGCCAGGCATCCTCGCCGGCAGCGCGTAGCTGCTCCACCGTTGTTTCGGCGTTCTCGGCGGTCACCGCGGCGATCATGCCAACACCCATATTGAAGGTGGCCCACATGTCTCGCTGTGGCACGCCGCCCAGTTGCTGCAGTGAGGTGAAGATAGGCTGCACCTGCCAGCTCTCGGTATCTATTTCCGCGCCGAGTCCGGCCGGGAGCATACGGGGCAGGTTGTCGGGAATTCCGCCGCCCGTGATGTGCGCCAGGCCGCGTACCACGCGACTCTCGATCAGCGGCGCCAGCGCGGCAACGTAAGGTCGATGAGTCCGGAGCAGCTCCTCGGCCACCGTACGGCCCCACTCCGGAACGTGCTGATGAATGTCCATCCCGGCGACATCGAACAAGATCTTGCGCACCAGCGTGTAGCCATTGGTGTGCAGGCCATTCGACGCCAGCCCGATGAGAGCGTCGCCAACCGTGATGCCCGAACCGTCCAGCGGCTCGGGGTGCACCGCCCGCCCCACGATGAAGCCCGCCAGGTCGTACTCGCCGGCCTTGTACATGTCGGCCATCTCGGCGGTCTCGCCGCCAAGCAGCGCACAATTACTATCGCGGCACGCCCGGGCGACGCCCGCCACCACCTGCTCCACCACCCCCGGCTCCATCTCGCCGAGCGCCAGGTAGTCGAGAAAGAACAACGGCAGCGCGCCGGAGGCCAGGATGTCGTCGGCGCAGTGCGACACGAGGTCGTAACCCACCGTGTCGTGGGTGTCGGCCATGACCGCGACCTTGAGCTTCGTCCCCACGCCGTCCGCCGAGGCCACGAGAATCGTCGAGTCGGCGCCAGAGCCCAGCCGGAAGCAGCCACCGAAGGCTCCGAAGTCGCCAACGACACCGTCAGTGTAGGTACTGCGCACGAGGTCCGAGATACGCGTCTTGGCATCATCGGCAGCGGCGCGATCGACGCCAGAGTCCTTGTAGGTCAGCTGCGGCGCGTCGCTCATCCCATTTCTCTTCCAGCCGGCCCGGCCCCGGCCGGGGTAAACAGTTCCATCTGGGTCGATAGTTCGTCGCTCAACTGTGTCGGGTACTCGCCCGTAAAACACGCAGTGCAGTACTGCTCGGCGCCACTAGTCACGGTTCGGCGCAGCCCGTCTAGCGACAGGTAGGCCAGCGTGTCCGCGCCGATTCGTTCGCGAACCTCTTCGAGCGACAGGTTGGCGGCGATCAGATCCTCGCGCCGCGGCGTATCGATGCCGTAATGGCAGGAAGATACATAGGGCGGTGAGGAGATCCGGACGTGAACCTCGGCGGCACCGGCGGCTCGGACCATCTCGACGATCTTGGCCGACGTGGTGCCACGCACGATCGAGTCGTCAACCAGTACCACTCGCTTGCCTCGGATCAGGCTCTCCACGGGGTTGAGTTTCACCTTCACACCGAAGTGCCGGATCGACTGTCGCGGCTCGATGAATGTGCGCCCCACGTAATGGTTACGAATCAAAGCCAGTTCAAACGGAATGCCCGTGGCCTCCGAGTAGCCCTGCGCCGCGTATACGCCGCCATCGGGCACGGGCACAACCACGTCGGCGTCGACGGGAGCCTCTTCGCCCAGGGTGCTTCCCATACGCTTGCGCGACTGCATCACCGAGTCGCCGTAAAGCTTGCTGTCGGGGCGAGCGAAATACACATGTTCGAAAATACAACTCTTGCGCGCCTTGCCGGCCCAGGGCAGGTGCGAGACATATCCATCGGCCGCGCCACCCGCGCCCGCCGCAACGATGTCGATCGCCTCGCCCTCGGCACGCGCATCGTGTGACAGCACAATCACCTCGCCGGGCTCCAGGTCACGCACGAACTCGGCGCCGATCAGGTCGAACGCACAGGTTTCGGAGGCCAGCACCCATGCGCCCTCCAGGTGCCCGATCGACAGCGGGCGAAAACCGTACGGGTCGCGCGCCGCCAGCAACTGCGTCGGCGTTAGCGCCGTAATCGCGTGCGCGCCCTGTACGCGGCCTAGCGCATCGACCAGCGCGTCTTCGACGTTCTCCTCGGAACTGCGGGCAAACAGGTGGAGCACCACCTCGGTGTCGCTGGTCGAGGTGAAGACCGCGCCGTTATCCTCGAGCGCCTTGCGCAGCACCTGCGCGTTCACCAGATTGCCGTTGTGCCCCAGGGCAATCGCGCCGCGGCGCGACTCGATACGAATCGGCTGCGCATTCTGCAGCCGACTCGATCCGGCGGTCGAATAGCGAATATGGCCAATCGCGGAACGGCCGGGCAGGCGGTCCAGGCAGGCCTCTGTAAACAGGTCCGCAACCTGTCCCATGCCCTTCTCCACGAACATAGCGCCGGCATCGACACTGGCGATGCCTCCGCTTTCCTGACCACGGTGCTGCAACGCGTACAGGCCCAGATAGGCGATCCGGCTGGCCTCGGGATGGCCCATGATTCCAAAGACGCCACACATGTCAGTCGTTCTCCATCGCGTGTGCCAGAGCCCCCGACCATGTCGCGTAGAGCTCCTGGACGTCTTCGCCCAGTACCGTTTCGCCTGCCACATCGACAGTTAGCTGAGCAGCGGCCGTGACCTCACCGATCGCGGCGATCGGTACGTCATGCCGCACGGCCAAAGCTGCCAGCGCGGTGGCATGCTCGCCACGCGCGCTCACCAGCACTCGGCTGGCCGCTTCGCCGAACAACGCCGCGTGGACGCCGTGTTCGCAGGCGGGAATCTCGACGTTGGCGCCGAGCATGCCCGGCAGCGACGACGCTGGCGCCGATGCTTGCGCGGAATCGGTGCGCGCCGCGTCGGCGGCCGCGAAGCAGGCCTCTGCCAGAGCAACCGCAAAGCCGCCGTCGCTGCAGTCCTTGGCACTGGCCATCAAGCCTTCGGCTGCCGCCGCAACGAGGAAGTTCTGCAGGCGAGCCTCCAGTTCCAGGTCGAGCTCCGGAGGCGCACCAATCTGGCGATCATGGAAGTTGCGAACATAGGCGCTACCGCCCAGGCCCGCATCCGAAGTCGCGAATGCGCCGACCATCCACACCGTGTTGCCGGCCGCAGCGAAACCCGATCGCACGCTCGCGTCGTAGCGATCGAGCTTGCCCACCGCCCCCACCACCGGGGTCGGCAGAATCGGGGTCTCGACCGTCTCGTTGTAGAACGAGACATTGCCACCGGTAACCGGCACGCCGAGTACGCGGCAGGCCTCGCCCATGCCCTCGACGGCGGCGGCGAACTGGCCCATGCGCTCCTCGATCTCGGGGCTGCCGAAGTTGAGACAGTTGGTAATGCCGAGCGGCCTCGCGCCGGTACAAGCTACGTTGCGGCAGGCTTCGGCCACCGCGAGCTGAGCGCCACGTCGGGCGTCGAGCCCCGAGTACCAGGGATTGCCGTCCAGCGACATCGCCACGGCGGCATCGCTACCAGCTTCCTTGAGCCAGATCACGGCCGCCTCGCCACCGGCACGCTGCACGGTGTTGTAACGGACCGTCTGGTCGTACTGCTGGAACACCCAGCGCTTGGAGGCGATGTTCGGATCGCGCAGCAGCGTCTGCAGCACCTCGGCCGGCGCCACCTCGCACGGCACATCGGCGCCGTTCAACGGCGCGGGGGTGTCGGCGATCGTGTACGGGCGGCTGTAGCAAGGACCCTCCTCCGCCAGCGAATGCGCGGGCACCTCGGCCACCATCACGCCGTCATCGAGCACTCTGAGCAGTCCATCGTCGGTCACCTTGCCGATCACCACCGCGTCGAGATCCCACTTCTCGAAGATCTCCATTACCTCGCTGATCTTCTCGGGAGTCGTGACCAGCATCATCCGTTCCTGCGACTCCGACAGCATCACCTCGTAGGGGCTGAGGCCAGTCTCACGCCGCGGCACCAGCGCCACGTCGATCTCCATGCCATTGCCGGAGTTGGACGCCATCTCCGAAGTCGCGCAGGTAAGACCGGCGCCACCGAAGTCCTGCATCCCGACCTGCAGATTCTTCTCGATGATCTCGAGGCAGGCCTCCATCAACACCTTCTCGGTGAAGGGATCGCCCACCTGCACCGCGGGCCGTTTCTCGGCCGCCTCGGCATCGAACGTCGCCGAGGCCAGCAGGCTGACACCGTAGATCCCGTCACGACCAGTCTTGGCGCCGACGTAGATCACGGGGTTGCCGATACCGTCCGCCAGCGCCTTGACGATGCGGTCGGCCGGCGCGATGCCGAAGCACATGGCATTGACCAGCGGATTCTTGTCGTACGACGGATCGAAGCAGATCTCACCGCCCACCGTGGGAATTCCCATGCAGTTGCCGTAGCCGGCGATACCGCCGACCACGCCGTCGAGCAGGTGGCGGTTCTTGCCGGAGTCGAGCTCGCCGAAACGGAGCGAATCGAGCAGCGCCAACGGCCTGGCGCCCATAGTGATGATGTCGCGCAGGATGCCACCCACGCCCGTCGCCGCACCCTGGTAAGGCTCGATGTACGAGGGATGATTGTGACTCTCCACCTTGAACACACCGGCGATGCCGTCGCCGAGATCCACGGCGCCAGCGTTCTCGCCCGGCCCCTGGAGCACAGCCTCGCCCTCGACAGGCAGCGTCTTCAGATGCACCCGCGAACTCTTGTAGGAACAGTGCTCCGACCACATCACCGAGTACATGCCGATCTCGGTGACCGTAGGCTGACGGCCGAGAATCTCGCAGACGCTCGCGTATTCCTCGGCGGTCATGCCATGTTCGATCGCGATCGGCTCGTCGGCAATCTCGCCCTGTGGCACGGCTCGCGCTGCAACTTCAGACATCGGCGCTGGTCCCCACCGGCTCGGCCTCCACTGCCTCTGCCTCCGCAGGCTCCGGGCTGGCTGCCACTTCAGCGGAAGCGCTAGCCGTCAGCGCGTCGCGTAGCGACTCGAACATCAACAACCCGTCTGCCGAGCCGAGCTCCGAGGTGAGCGTGCGTTCCGGATGCGGCATCAGGCCCAGGACGTTGCCCGCTGGGTTACGCAACGCCGCGATATCGTTGATCGAGCCGTTCGGATTGTGCTCGGCCCCGCGTTCGCCGTTCGGGCCGCAGAATCGCATTACCACCTGCGCGTTCGCCTCGATATCCGCGAGCGTGGCCTCGTCGGCAAAGTAGTTCCCCGCGTAGTGGGCCATGTTGAGGCACAGGATCTGCCCCTCGGCGCACGCGTTGGTAAACGGAGAGTCGGTCCGTTCCACCATCATCCGCGTATCCTGGCAGCGGAACTTCAGGCCGTCGTTCGCCAGCAGCGCGCCGGGCAGAAGCCCCATCTCGACGAGGATCTGGAAACCGTTGCAGATACCGAGAATCGGATGCCCGTCGGCCGCGAACCGTTCCACCTGTTTCATCACCGGCGAGAACTGCGCGAGTGCGCCGCAACGCAGATGGTCGCCATACGAGAAGCCGCCGGCGAGGATGATCGCGTCACAGCCATCGACCGACTCGCGCTTGTGCCACACCAACTCCGTATCCAGCCCGACCATGTGGCAGGCATGAACCGCGTCCTGTTCGCAGTTGCTACCCGGGTAGTAGACGACGCCCACGCGCATCAGCCGTTCCCCTCTTCCCCGTTCCCCGAGCCATCTTCCAGCAGGTGGATCTCATAGTCCTCGATGACCGGGTTGGCGAGCAGGTCCTTGGCCATGCTCTCCAGTGCGGTCCGGGCCACCGCCGGATCACTCGTCGCGAGTTCCACGTCGAATACCTTCCCCTGCCGCAGCGACCCCACACCCTCATAGCCGAGGTTGTCCAGCGCCTTGGCGATGGTCACCCCTTGCGGATCGAGCACCTCTTGTTTGAGGCGCACCACAACCTGCCCCCTCATCTACTCGTCTCCTCCCGCGGTCGCCCCCAGCGCCCGCACGAATATGGTGTCGACATGGTGCAGCACCTTGTCGACGTCGAAACAGTCGGCGAGTTCATCCGCGCTCAGCTGCGCACCAATCTCTTCATCAGCCGCGAGCACCTTCTGGAACGGCTCGCCCGACTCCCAGCAGCGCATCGCGCTGCGCTGAATCATCACGTAAGCCTCGGAGCGAATAACGCCAGAGGCGATGATCCGCTCGAGGACACGGCTGGAGAACACCAAACCGTTCGTGTGGTCGAGGTTTCGCTGCATGTTCTCGGGATACACGTGCATGCCGGCGATCACGCTGTGTAGCCGACGGGTCATGAAGTCGAGCAGCATGCAGGCATCCGCCAGCGCCACGCGCTCGACCGACGAATGCGAGATGTCGCGTTCATGCCACAGCGCGATGTTCTCGAGCCCGGTGCCAGCATAGGCACGCACCAGCCGCGCCAACCCGACGAGATTTTCGCACTTGATCGGGTTGCGCTTGTGCGGCATCACCGACGAGCCCTTCTGGCCCTTGCCGAACGGCTCTTCGACCTCGCGTACTTCGGTGCGCTGCAATCCACGGATCTCGGTGGCGACCCGCTCGATCGCCGCGGCCGCGATCGCCATATGCCCGAGCATCTCGGCGTGACGGTCGCGCGGCACCACCTGCGTCGACACAGGTTCAATCGCCAGGTCGAGCGCCGCCAGCGTATCGGCCTCGACGCCAGGATCCACGGTGTTGTACGTGCCGACCGCCCCAGAAATCTGACCGTAGGCCACCACCTCACGGGCCCGGCGCAGCCGCTCACCGGCGCGCGCGAACTCCTGATGCCAGCCGAGAATCTTGAGCCCGAAGGTGGTGGGCTCGGCGTGAATACCGTGGCTGCGGCCCACGCAGGAGAGGCCCTTGAACTCCACCGCTCGCACTGCGAGGAGCTCGACGAGCTCATCCCAGCCATCGAGGATCATGTCGAGCGAACGAACGCAGCGCAGCGCCAGCGACGTATCGAGCACGTCGGAGGAGGTCATGCCCAGGTGCAGATAGCGCGCCGCCGGACCCACCTGCTCCTCGATCACCTCGAGGAAGGCGATGACGTCGTGATGCGTGCGCCGTTCGATCTCGAGCACGCGCTCGGCGGCTGGAGGCTGGGCCGCGCGCAACTGCTCCATGGCATCGGGCGGAACGATGTCACGGGTGGCCATGGCTTCCGCGGCAGCCAGCTCTACCTCGAGCCAACTGGCGTAAACGGCCGCCTCATCCCAGAGACTTCGCATCTCTGGCCGGCTATAGCGAACGATCATGGGTCATGCCCTAACGGCAGATTTGAGGATCGGGCGGCCGAGACTGGGGGCAGCAGGGGGGCATTGTATGTCGCCTCGGCCGGACCCGCGAGCGATCCGCGTGATGTCCGTCGAGGAACGTCCCTTTTGCCGGGTAGCTAGCCGAATCTCGGGTGTTCGTCGAGGGTTTTCTGCAGCTCGGCGGCGGCGGCGGCGCTCCCGACACACCCGGCCGACAGCGGGCCGCCGAAGAGCCGTTGGGCGCACCGCCGGATGTCTTCCACTTCTACCCCGTCGATCGACCCGAGGATCTCGTCGAGGCTGAACGTCCGTCCAAAACCGATCTCCTGGCGGGCCAGGTTGGCCATGCGACCGAAGGTCTGTTCGAGCGACAGCATCAGCCCCGCCTTCACCTGGTCCTTGGTGCGCGCCAGTTCCTCGGGCTGCAGTGGCTCGTCGCACAGGCGCCGCAACTCAACGTCGATGAGGTCCAGCACCACGTCTGCCGACTGCGGTCGCGTGCCCGCCCCGATCCACACGTAGCCGGTGTCAGAGTAACTGGCCACGGACGAATAGACGTTGTAGGCCAGGCCGCGTTCCTCACGGATTGTCTGGAACAGACGGGAGGAAACACCGCCGCCCAGCAACGTGTTCAGCAAGTAGGCAGCGAAGCGATCCGAGTCGGCGAGCGAAGGGCCGGGCCCTGCCACGTACAACTGGACCTGCTCCACGTCGCGCGTCACCGTCTGCACGTGCGGCGTAATCGAAGGCGCCGCGCGCTGAGGACGCGGCGTCCCGGCCGGCAGACCGCCCAGGCGCTCGTCAACGAGATCCGCCACCGCCTCGTGCTCGATATTGCCAGCGGCCGACACGACCATGTCCGCGGCGCCGAGGTCGTTCATCCAGCCACACAGATCGTCGCGGCCGAAGGCACCCACCGTCTCAGGCGTTCCCAGGATCGGCCGCGCCAGCGAGTGCCCTTCCCAGAAGCGACTCTGGAACGCCTCGAACAACACGTCTTCCGGGTCGTCCTCGGCGCCGGCGATCTCTTCGAGAATCACGCCACGCTCGCGGTCGAGTTCTTCCGGGTCGAAGCAAGGCGCTGTCGTGAGGTCAGCCAGCAGGCCGAATGCCTCAGGTAGCCGCTCGTCGAGTGCCTGGGCGTAGTAACCGGACAACTCGTGGGCCGTAAAGGCGTCGACGTTGCCGCCCATCGAATCGATCTCGAAAGCGATCTGTCGGGGCGAACGGTCGGCCGTGCCCTTGAAGAGCATGTGCTCGACGAAATGGGCGACGCCATGCTGGTCCCGACGCTCGTCGCGCGACCCACGCTTCACCCATATCCCGACGGATGCGGAACGCACGGTCGTGATGCGCTCGGTGAGCAGGGTCAGACCGTTGTCGAAGCGACGCACTCGTATGGCTGCAGGGTCGAACATGGTCCGGGCAGAGTAGCCGCTCGGGCCGGGCCGCGTCTGCGCCCGCGAGACTTCCGCCCCGCGCGGCAAGCGCTAGTGCAGGCGACGAACCTCGGTCTCAGTAACCAGAAATCGCGCCGCGGCCGAGGCCCGGGCGTGGCGAAACCAGGCGTCCACCTCGACATCGACCAGAAGGTCGAGATCGGCGCCTCCGCTCAGCCCCCTCCCCTCCCCGTCAGGCCCGAGAACGCGGGCGATCAGGACCGCTGTGCCACGACCGTTGCCACCGGCCGCCAATGGCACATCCACTACCTGCGGCCAACTGGCGACCGGTGCCGCTACGATACCCACGGGAACGACCGCGCCCGTCGCCACGTCCACACCGTTTGCCAACCGCCGCGGCGCCGCCACCGCCGGCACCACCAGGGCACCGGAGCGCAGTGCTGCCGCCGCCTGCGCGATCGCGCTTTCGGCCAGCCAACCCGCCTGCTCCGCCTGCGCTCGATAGCCGGCGGCCGCGGCGCCGGCCGCAGCCCCTAGTGTCGTGATCGTCACGACCGCCGCCAGTGCGGCGGTGACAGCGACCACGATGAGTACAGCCAGGCCTGAGTCGCTCCGCCCGAACGCCCTGACTCCACTCATCGCTGACTGGCCCATCCGGTGGCTACCGCCACGGAACTCTCCACCCGGCACGTCACGCGAGCAGCACGAATCGGGAGCACGGCCTGATCCCACGGCACGACCGGCGCGTCCACCTCGCCGTCGCCGTCGCGATCCGAGGCGTAGAGCAATTCGATGCCCACGAGCCCATCGACGATCGGCTGCCAGAAGCCGCCTTCGTCCCGCCGGCGAAGATCAACGCCACGCTCGCTGCCCACAAAGGCGAACTCGCGCCAGCGCACAGGCGTCAACGCACGCACCGGATCGGCCAGCCGCGCGACATCGGCGGCAGCCCAGCCCACGGCGAGGCGCGTTCCCACCGCGGTAGTGTCGAGCGCGACGACCTGCCCGAGCACCACCTCCCCCTCGGCACCCGGCAGCGCTGCCACCAGGCCCCCCGGGGCGAAGGCGCCCAGGGCATGGTCAGGTGGAAGCCGATAGCGGCCGTCTTCATCCACCGCGACCTCGGCCGGCGCCTCGAGGGGCTGCAGCAGCACAACGCCATCGTCCCCCTGTTCCACACGATGCCGAGGGAGGCCACCCTGATACACAGTGTGCGCGCCTTCGAGCCCGTCGAGCGCCTGCTGCAGATTGGTCAACAGCGCGTCGCGACAGGCCCGGGCACGGGCCGCTCCGTAGACCCGATCGCGCGCCCGCGCCGACGCGGTGGCGCCGTTGAGCAACAAGGTCAAAGCGGCGGCACCCACGAGAGCAGCGCAGACCGAGGCCACCAGCAGTTCGATGAGCACGTGCCCCCCGTCCTGGCTCATCGCCGCACCAGCAGCCCCGGTTCGCGCGCATCTGCGGGCAGGTCGTCCGCTCCGACGCCGCAACGCGCTTCGACCCAGAGGAAACCCTCGGCCATCGCCGTCATGCGGTGCCAGCACGGCGTCGATTCGCCCGTGCCCAGGTCGGCGACCGGCAGCCAGGCACCCGGACTCACCAGCCCGAACATCAGCGTGGCGGCCAGGTCGGCGCGGATACCCGCTTCGCGATCACGCTGCACCGCCAGCGACGCCAGTTGCTCGGCCTGGCCGAGTGCAGCGGCAACACCGAGCGCTCCGACGCCGAGCAGAACAACGCCGACGATCGCCTCCACCAGGAGGTAGCCATCGGCGCTATGCAGTCGAGTTCGTTCGCGATTGCGTTCCATGGCCACTACAGACGGCCACGGGGCAGTGTTTCTGGAAACGGCACCGGAGAGCGGCGCCGGACAAGGGCGCGGAGAGAAGCGCGAGGCGAGGTGGTGAGGGACGGTGCGCTGTCGGGGGGGACGGACACATCCGTCACCCACCACCTCGTCGCGCAGAGTGTCGAGACCAGAAAAAAACTGACAGGGCCTAGCAAGCGCCTTTCGGGCCTGAAAGCGAGCGCGGGTAATGGAGGCCTGGTGCACGTCTGCGGCGGCAGGAGGGATTGCCCCCGTAGCCGGACCGGGCCAGTTACTTCCCTAGCTCAGTTGCTGTACTTGGACCCTGCCAGTAGATCGGTTGATCGAGAGACGGAAGACGACACCTAGCGAATTCCCTATGTGGACGGTGTCGGTGGTCGCCGTGGAGTTATTGAGGCTGCCATCGGCATGGAAGATCATCTCGTCGCCCGGCACGTTGACCGGGTCGGCGTTGCCTGAAAACACGACGCCGTTCGGCAGCGTGTGTGCCTGCTGCTCGAGCGCCGTGCCCGTTGCCGCGTCGCCCTGGTAGAGCGTGTATGTTCCCGCGGAGGCATCGAAGTCGATCGAGAAATCCGTGTTCTGGCTCACCGCTCGCATGCGCTGCAGCTGGATGAGCGAGGCCAACTCCTCGGCGGCCGTTCTTACCGTGTAGCGATCGAGCCACTCCTGCATCGTCGGCAAACCGACCGCGGCGATTAAGCCGATGAGCGCAACGACGACCGTCACCTCGATCAGTGAAAACCCGACCTCACGACTACCCGCGACCATCCCCCGTCGCTTGATCATCATTAGTCACTCCAGGTCACCAAAACCTCTGATGGGTCGGAGTCTAGCTACAAGGAACTGCCAAACGCAGGCAAATGCGGGCCGTGTCCGGATGCCGCCGGACACACTCGTTCCCTGGCGCCCATCGAAGGTTAGGCGTGGCCGGCGGCGGCATTTCGCGGCCCGCGTCGGGCTGTCGAGGCCCGGAATGGACAGGCGCGGCCAGTGTTCTAGATAGGCTGCAGGCGTCTACAGACGGCTATCCGACCGCCGCGAAGGTGTTCCAGTACCAGGCGAAGATCTGCGGTCCGCGGAAGGCCACCAATACCCCGGCCGCCGCCAGAAAGGTCCCGAACGGAAGCGCGTATTCCCAGCCCTTGCGCGACAACGAGATCATCGCGACCCCGACGACGCTTCCCACCAGCGAGCCGACGAAGATCGTCATCAGCGCGCCCTGCCAGCCGAGAAACGAGCCCACCAGGAGCATCATCTTCACGTCGCCCATGCCCATGCCCTCGCGTCCGCGCAGCTTCAGATAGGCCCAGGCAACGAAGTAGAGCAGCCCACCACCCAGAAAGCCGCCGATGAGGGCGTCGAGCCAGGCGACACGTGGATCGAAGAACGACAATGCAAGGCCGACGATAGCCCCAGGCAGCGTGATGACGTTGGGCAGGATGCGGTGATCCACGTCGATCAGGGCGAGCACTAGCATCAGGTAGCAGAAGAGCGCGACCGAGAAGGAGCTGATGGTCAGCCCCCACTGCCACACCGAGAGCGCCAGCAGTACCCCACCCGCCAGTTCGACCAGCGGATAACGAATAGAGATCGGCTCGCGGCACGTGGCGCAACGCGCGCGTAGCAGGATCCACGAGAGCACCGGCACGTTGCTGGCCCAGGAGATCGGCTTCTCGCAGCGGGGACAACCCGACGGCCGCAACAGCGAGATCCCCAGCGGCACGCGGTAGATCACTGCGTTCAGGAACGAGCCGAACAACAGCCCGAAGAGGAAAGCGGCGCCGACGACCAGGGCATCTACGGGCAAGGCGTTCTCCTCAGCGTTCCGTGGCAGAAGCTCTGGCGAGCGGTCAACGGTCGGCCCGGGAGCCCGACTCGCGCGGATCAACAACCTGGCCCGTGACGGGTTCGTACTCGTAGGGCTCGCCGGTCGGCATGTCGGGCACGAATTGCAGATAGCCCTCGCTTACCAGCACATCGAGCGCGGCCGGCAGTTGCCCGCGATCGGAGCGGAAGCGACGAATCGCCACGCCCAGATCCCCGAGATCGATCTCCACCTTGAGATCGTAGACATGCTGCCAGGCTACCGACTCGATCTTCGCGTCGCCGTCCGCGCGAGCTCCCTCGTACACCTCCGCCCACAGCGCCAGTGCCGCCCGCTGATCACCCGTGAACTCCGCCATGCCGGCGCGCATGCGTCCGATGACGTCGGGCGCTCCCGGAAGGGCAGCCGCTCGATCGAAGTACTGCGCGGCCAACTCGTGATCGCCAAGACTCATCCACGCGTAGTAGCCGCTCTCGAGCGGGTAGATCCAGCCCTCGGGATTCTGCGCTGCCCCTTTCTCGAGCAGTCGCATCGCCATCGGAGCGTCGCCCAGATCGGAGCCCATCATCAGAGCACCGGTCAGGTAGGCGTCCTCGAACTGCGGATCAAGGTCGGTAATCACATCGAAGATGCGCCACAGATACTGGCGCCCCTCGCTGGCCACCTGATGGCCGTAGTACTGAATGCTCCACAGGTACAGGGCGTCCGCGATGAGCGCTTGATAACCGAGACTGGCTGCGCTCAGGTACTCACCCGTCGGCAGGAACAACAGGACGTCGGGATCCGACCACCGCGCTCGTCGGTAGTCGATCGACACCTGCGGCATGATCCAGCCACCGATGCAGACCAGGAGCACGACCCAGACCATCAATTCCCGCGCGCGCGCGGGCACCCGGGTCACGTCAGGTCCCGGCGACGGAACAGGATCGCCGCGATGGCCAGCATTCCAGCCGAGTACGCCAGCGCGTAGCCAACCGCATCGAGCACGTAGCCGCGGCCCACGGGCAGCCCGTGGACGACGCGACTGCGAACGTTGAACGTCTCCAGATCCGGCAGCATGTAGTACAGAAAACTCACCAGGTACTGTGATGCGGCACCGGGGGCGACCTCGACGAAAGAGGCGAGGCCCCAGGTGAGATGTCCGACCACGTACACCGCTACGGTGAAGACGGCGGCCAGCATCGGTGTGGTGAAGCTCGAGAACAGAATGGCTACCGCGGTGATAATCGACAGTTCCATGTACGCGAGCAGCACCGCCGCCAGCAGGTGCACAGGAAATACTCCTGCCTTCCACCACACGAGAGCCAGGTAGAAGACCGCCATCAAGCCGGTGACGACGGCAAGCGTCAGCATCAGGCCGCAGTATTTTCCCGCCAGGAACTGCCAGCGACTGACCGGCTTGGCGAGCACCGCGTAGATCGTCTTCTTCTCCACTTCTTTGTGCACCAGCGTGATACCGATGAAGATCGCGATCATGGTGCCGAACAGTGAGAGAGCGCCGAGCCCGAGGTCGGTGACGATTTTCAACTCACTGCCGACGGTCAGCCACGACAGCACTGTGGAGGCAGCCATCATCGCGAACGCGAACATCACGAACAGTACGAGGATGCGATCGCGCACCGCCTCCTTGAACGTGTGCGTGGCAATGGCCGCGATGCGCCCGATCATGGCGACGCCTCGAGCTTGGCGTCGTCATCGAACTCGCGGTCGCCGCGAATCGCGCCAATGAAGAAATCCTCGAGCGTGTGCCGGTGCGGCGATACCTGGATAACTCGTCCGCCGGCCTGCCGCACGATGTCGATCCAGCGCTCGAGTTCTTCCGCCGTGGCGATACGGAAGTACAGACGGTCTCCCTGGGTGGCGCGGCAGTCATAACCCGGCACCTGCTCAGCCCGCAGGTCGTCGCAGGTGGCGTCCCAGTACTGAACCCGGCCCTCCAGAAGCTCGTCAACCTCCGACTCGCGCACGATCTTGCCCTCGAACAGCAAACCCACGCGATCGCAAAGTGCCTCGGCGTCCGCGAGGATGTGGCTGGAGAAGAGCACCGTCGTGCCGCGGGCCTTGAGGTCGAGGATGATGTCCTTCACCTCGCGTCGACCGATTGGGTCGAGGCCCGACATCGGCTCGTCGAGAATCACCACCTCGGGATCGTTGATGAGCGCCTGGGCCATGCCGATCCGCTGCATCATCCCCTTCGAGTACTGCTTGATCGGCTGGGCCGCTCTGTCGGTCATGCCCACGAGTTCGATCAACTCGTCGGTGCGGCGCCGGCGCACGTCGCCAGGCAGATCGAACAGCCGCCCGAAGTAGTCGACGAGTTCCCGCCCGGTCAGGTGCGGGTAGAAGTAGGGATGCTCCGGCAGGTAGCCGAGCTTGCGGCGAGCATCGGGATCCGAGCCCGGCTGGCCGAAAATTTCCGCCTCGCCGCTATCCGGGGTGAGCAGACCGAGGAGACACTTGAGCGAGGTGGTCTTGCCGGAACCGTTGGGTCCCAGAAAGCCATAGACCTCGCCCCGTTCGACGGTCAGCGAGACATCCGCTAGCACCTGCTTGCGTCGCAACCAGAAGCCGTGCGGCAACGACTTGGCCACATGATCGAAGCGAACGACCGACATGCACTCCACCCTGAAACGGCTGGCAGTCGTCGTTGTCGACAGCCAGCTCTAGCCCTGCCCTGAAATCGACCCTGAAATCGACCCTGAGATCCACCCTGAGACCGGCCCCCCGACCGGTCGCGCCCCGCGTCGGGGCGGGCGCTCACGGAGTGAATCTTACCAAAAAAACAACGGGCCCCCGACGGTTTCCCGTCGAGAGCCCCCTGTTGGTCTAGCGAATAGCTTGTTCGGCTATTACTGGCCCGTCGGCGCCTGCGTGAACTGACCGTTGGTCAACTCGAGATCGCCATCGTAGGGTCCGTTGACCCAAGGCGCAGCCGGCACGGGGCCGTCAGCCGCGTCCGAACCGTAGGACTCGATGGTGTAGTCACCGCTGGTGACGCTGTACACATAAGCAGTCGCCCAACCGTCGTTGGCCGGGATGACCTGCATGTAGGTCGGCGACAGGTCGGAGAGAGCAGCCGCATACACGCCCTCGTCCACACGGTAGGTACCGTTGGCCGTGGCGATGTTGCGCATGTCAGCCATCGTGCGGCGCTGGCGGCCACGATCGATCGCGTCGAGGAGCTGCGGAACCGCGATCGTGGCAATGATGCCGATAATCGCGACAACGATCAGGAGTTCGATGAGCGAAAAACCGCCCTGTTCGCGCTTCAGGTTCATGTTGAACCTCCAAGTAGTGGGGGCGACCCCGTTTTGGGCTGGGGTCGCCGCATGAGCGGCTTAGGGTCCCCGGTGCCCTACCAAATCATCTGTGCCCGTCTTAAGAGCAACCGGCATGCCAAAAGCTTATAAAACATGTGAATCAGCTGAATAAACCATGAAAACGCATTCCTAGATAGAACAAACCACCTCCAAGTTGTTGAATCCAGGTCTTTTGCGCGACAGGCTGACTAATGCTGACTTTTAGATACTTTTCGTATCGCCTGGCACTGTTATCCGCTTCTGACCATTCAATGACGCGTTTTGCCGACAAGAATTGTCGACGTGACAATTCCTGTCACCCCGACGGTGACAATTATTGCCACTCATGCGCCACCTTCTTCACCGATTCGGAACTTCTTGGCGTAGTAGCGGAACGATCGGAAGGACATCCCGAGGATTTCGGCCGCCCTCGTCTGAACGCCCTCGCTGCGAGCCAACGCCTCCAGCATGTACTCGCGCTTCACGCCGTCCAGG
>JAJCXT010000021.1 GCA_029263295.1 Acidobacteriota bacterium
CACTGCCCCGCGGCGAGTGGTTTCAGTACCTCGCCAAACAGGCTCCTGATGCCCGCGGGTCGGGCACCTTTCAGGGCCAGGCGGTCGAGCGGGAGGACCTGGTCGACCGCCGCGCTGCCTTCCAGTAGCTCGGCGTAGCGGGAGTCCGTGAGAAACGCGATATGGGCGCCCGGGAAGCGCCGGCGCAGGGCCGCCACCGCCGGAAACGTGAGAAGTGTGTCGCCGCGCGCGGACAGGCGAATGCACAGGATGCGCGCATCTTCCCGTAGCGGTGCCAGGCCCAGACTCACTGCTCCACGCGCGAGGTCACCGGCCTCATTCCTGGTCCTCTTCTTCGGCCGCTGGCGGCGGCAGGCCAAGGGCCTCGCGAGCAATCCACTCACTGAGTCGGCCTGCCGTCGGGCCGGGCGTGTTCGTGAGCACGACGACGCGGAGGTCGTCATCCGGGTAGCTTGCGAGGTGAGTCACGAAGCCGTTGATGCCTCCACCATGCGACACCCGCAGATGTCCGTCGAGGTCCCCCACACCGAGGCCGTAGCCGTAGCCGGTAGCCTCGCCATCACGCAGTGTGCCCTCGGTGGTCATCTGCGTGTAGGAGTCGGGACTCACGACTTCGCCGGACTCCAGTGCGGACTGCCAGGTCAGCAGATCGAGCACGGTGGAGCATAGCGACCCGGCAGCGAAGGGTTGCGTCATCGAGATCGGGTCGTCATTGACCAGTTCGCCTTCCTCCAGCTCGTAGCCTTCGGCCCGTCCGGGGATCAGCCGCTTCTCGTCGCAGTACGTCGTCCGTTCCAGATCGAGGGTCGCGGCCAGGGTCTGTTCCACGTAGTCGGCGTAGCCGCCGCCGGTGACGTTCTCGATGATCACGCCGAGCAGGTAGTAACCGCTGTTGTTGTAGCGCCACTCGTCACCGGGATTGAAGTCGAAGGGTTTGTCCACAACGAGACCGAGCAGCTCATCATGAGTGACGTCGAGTGGGATCGTTCGTGCCCACTCAGCGCCGAGGCTCGTGTAGCTCTTGATTCCCGAGGTGTGTTGCAGCAGGTGTTCGACTGTGACCTCGTGGTCACCGGTTGGAAAGTCGACGTACTCCTGGATCGGCGCGTCGAGACGAACCTGGCCGGCCTCGACCAGCTGCATGATCGCTGCCGCCGTGAATTGCTTGGTGATCGAACCGATGCGATAGACGGTGTTCCTGCCGGCGGCGACTTCCTGCTCGAGATCCGCCATGCCGTAGCCCTTGGCTAGCAGCAGTCTGCCGTTCTGCTCCACGGCCACTGAAAGGCCGGCCACGACGCCCTCCTCCAGTTCGGCTTCAGCCCAATCGTCCACCTGAGCCTCCAGGTCGGAGACGCGCGCGGCACGCTCCTCGTGCTCCACGCTCAACGCGCATGCGGATAGGACAAGGGTCGCTGCGACGGCGAGAATTACACGTGAGCGGTGCATGGCGGTTCCTTGGCGAAGATGGGACTGGGCGCATTCTAGACCGATCAGCCTCGCCACCGGGCGGGCGATAGTCGCGCGCCGGGTTATGGTGCGGCGATGCGAAGCCGTCTGATCGAAGCCCTGCCCGACGCGACGGTCGTCGTGCGGGCCCCGGGCCGCGTGAATCTGATCGGCGAGCACACCGACTACAATGGCTTTCCAGTGCTCCCGATGGCGATCGATCGGGGTATCTGGATCGCGACCGCGCCGCGCGGCGATGCGACGATGGTCGTGCGCAGCATAGACCCGGCGAAGTACCCAGCGGAGGCGATTCCTCTTGCCGAGATTGCGTCGCGACCACCGGCCGGCACCTGGATCGACTACGTCGTGGCGGCCGTTCGTCGCCGCCCGCCCGTGGCGGGGTTGGAACTGGTAGTTGCCGGGACCGTGCCCGCGGAAGCAGGCCTGTCGTCGTCCTCAGCGCTCGTGGTGGCCGCGTTCCTGGCCATGGGGGAGGTTGGCGATCGTGCCGCGCTGGCCGAAGAGGCCCGCCTCGCCGAGCGCTACGTGGGAACGTTGTCGGGCGGCATGGACCAGGCAATCGCGCTGCTCGGCATGCGCGGGCATGCGCTCAGGATCGACTTCCGTCCCGTACGCGCGACGGCGGTAGAGATGCCGCCAGATATCGCGGTGGTCGTGGCTCACTCTGGAGTACAGGCGGCCAAGTCGGGTGCAGCCCGCGAGGCGTACAACGCTCGGGTGCACGAGTGCATGGCCGCTGCGCGTGAGCTCGGCGCCGGAGGAGACGGCCTCCTTGCTGATGTCGAGCTGAGCAGGCGGACGGCGGTGCACGAGTTGGATGACGCGGTGCTGGGTCGCCGCGCGGGTTACGTCTTCGCCGAGGCACGCCGCGTCGAGGAAGCGGTTCACGCGCTACGGAGCGGCAACCTGCCGGTCCTCGGCGAACTGCTCAACGCCTCGCACCGGGGTCTGCGCGATGACTACGAGGTCAGCCATCCCGCCGTTGACGCGTTGGTGAAACGGGCCCGCGCCGCAGGCGCGGCAGGCGCCCGTGTCGTCGGGGCTGGGTTCGGTGGCTGCATCGTCGCGGTCTGCGAGCGCGCTCGTGCCGGAGACTTGCGAGCCGCCCTGGGGCCGAAGGCCTGGGTGTTCAGCCCCGCCGCTGGCGCCGAGCGAAATGCTGTCTAGCGCGGACCGCTAGAGAGCCCAGTCGATAGGCTCCACGCCCGCTCGGGCGAGAGCGTCGTTGCAGCGCGAGAAAGGCCGACTGCCAAAGAAGCCCCGATACGCCGACAGCGGCGAAGGGTGGGCAGACTCAACGACAGCGCTCGTTGCGCCGAGGAGCGGACGTTTGGCGCGCGCGGTGTTACCCCAGAGGATGAAGACCGCGTCAGGCTGCAGCTGCGCTACCACGGACAGGATGCGGTCGGTGAACCTCGTCCAGCCGGCCGCGGCATGCGATGCGGGCTCATGAGCGCGCACGGTGAGTGCGCTATTGAGCAGCAGCACGCCTCGGCTTGCCCACGCCGTGAGATCCCCCTCGGGGGCGGGCTCGAGTCCGAGATCCGTCTGCATCTCCCGATAGATGTTGCGCAACGAGGGCGGCACCGGCACCCCGGGGCGAACGGAGAAACTCAGGCCGTGTGCCTGGCCCGGGCCGTGATAGGGGTCCTGGCCGAGGATGACCGCGCGGATCGTACCGGGCGGCGTCAGGCGCAGCGCGGCGAAGGTCTCTTCGGCCGGCGGAAACACCTCGTGAAGTCGGCGTTCCGCCGCCACGTACCGTCGGAGTTTGCCGAAGTAATCACGGCCGGTCTCCGCGCGCAGCAAAGGGGCCCACTTGTGGGGCAGCTCGGGAATCACGGCAGTAGGTCGTGGGCTCGCACGATCTCGTAGGTGGTGATCTCGAAGCGGTGATGCCAGGGGTCGACAAAGTAGATAGACAGGGACTCGTCGTGATCGACCCAGTCGTCACGATCGAGCGTCGCGCCTGTCTCGGTCTTCAATTCGAGTTCGGTCAAGCGATTGAGGAATGCCACGAAACCAGCGGCGTCAACGCGGAACGCCACGCGTCGGAATGAGGCTTGTGGTCGGGACTCCGCCGGTTCGCCTGTGAACAACGCGAGCTTGGTCTGGGCCTCAGGCGTGGTCAGCATCAATGGCCCGTCGTCGGCCCAATGCTCGAATTCCGTGAGCACGCGCATCCCGAACACGCGCTCATACCATTGAGCCGCGACCCGTTGGTCGGGGACGAACAGCTCAACGTGGTCGATCTGCTCTACCGTGAATCCGCTCATGCGCGCCATCATAGCGGGAATGGGGTGGGGCAGAGGTCTGGCATAATCCCGCGATGCGCCCAGCAGACACAATCAAACTAAGTTCCGGAAAACGCGTCCTGTATCTGACCAAGGACGCCGGACTCATTCGCCGGCAGCTGGCAGGCGAGTTGACCCTTCGCGCCGACGAACTGAACCTGCCGGAGGATCTGCTCGACGACATCAACACAGATGTCATGACGCCTGCGTGGGTTTGCTTCAACTACAAGCCCGAGGACATTGCCCGCGATGCTTACGCAGGGCTCATCGTCGATGGTGAGCGCATCTTCGAAAGCGGAGCCCTGACGGACAACAACTTCGAGGTGATCGTCTCGGGCTTCCGCAAGGGAACCGGCTCATCACGCGAAACGGCGGTGCAGGCGGAGAAGTGGGGCGGCATTCGCATTGCTGTGGCGGAGTCGTTCGCGCCGATTCACGAACGCAACAACATCAATCAGGGCGTGTTGATGACCGGCTACGAGGTGTTACGACGTCTCGAGGCTGGTGAAGAGGTGCCGTTGTCGGACTTCTACGCCGACTACGATCCGGTGACGCAGTTGATCGTGCAGCATGGCGGCCTCTTCCCCTTCGCCAAAGCGCTCGCTGCCGGGGAGGTAACAGCACCACCGCACGGCACCGGCGAGCGCCCGATGAATATGACCGAGAAGGTCCTGTCGCGGCATCTCGTGGGCGACGCGGATCCTTATGTGCGGCCGTGCGACGCGGTCCTGGTCGAGGTCGATGGCGGCTACTCGCACGATTTCACCTCGGCGCAGGTGCACCATTTTCTGGAGGAGGAGTACGGCCCGGACTACAAGCTCGATCGCCCGGAGCGCTTCGCCGCCTTCGAAGACCATCTGGTGTACGCCGACGAGGTGGAGAAGCTACAGCGCTTTCTGCCCCAGATCGGCACGATGCGCGATATGCAACGGCGCTTTCAGGAGCACACGCACGTGGACGGCTACTTGGCCGACCAGGACGGGGTGTCACCGGGCATCTGCCATGAAGTCGCGCGCGAACGGATGGTGAGCCCGGGGGATTTCATCCAGGCGACCGACAGCCACACATGTATGGGCGGGTGCAACAACGCGCTGGCCTGGGGCGTGGGGGCCACCGAGTACGCCAATCTCGTGTACAGCGGGTTCACGTTCGTCGAGGTGCCCGAGGCGATTCGTTTTGAACTCGTCGGCGAACTGCGCGGCAACGTAACCGCGAAGGACGTGATGCTCTACATCCTGCTACATCACGCCAAGCCAGAGCACACTCTCAATCGCGTGATGGAGTTCACCGGCGCGGGTGCGGCAGGGCTCTCGATGGACGAGCGCGCCACGCTTACCAACATGGCCACCGAGTGCACTGCGCGTGGGGCGATTGTCGAGGCCGACGAAAAGACGTGGGAGTGGCTCGCGCACCACCGACCCGGCGCGGACATCAACTCACTGCGCGAGCGGCAGGTGACCGCCGATCCCGAGGCGGAGTATGCCGGCGGCACGTACGTGATCGATCTGGCCACCATCGAGCCAATGGTGGCCCACCCCGGCGATCCTGATCATGGCGTGCCCTCGGATCCCACGAACGGTGAGTTCGTGGCGGATGTGTCCGACGTGCGGATCGACATCGCTTATGGCGGCTCGTGCACGGCCGGCAAGGAGCATGACCTGGACTTCTACCATCGAGTTGCCGCAGAGGCGGTGGCGGCGGGGTTGAGAGTCCACGATGGTACGCAGTTCTTCATCCAGTTCGGTTCACAGAACGTCGAGAGCTACGCGCGCGAGCGCGGCTACATCGAAGTGTTCGAACGCGCTGGCGTGACCCTCATCGAGCCTGGCTGCGGCGCCTGCATTGGTTGCGGGCCGGGCGTCTCGGAGACCGCGGAGCAGGTGTCGATCTCGGCGATCAACCGCAACTTCAAAGGGCGATCGGGCCCGGGGCGTCTTTATCTCGCGTCGCCGCTGACCGTTGCCGCCTCCGCGTTCACGGGTCGCATCACTGCTTATGCGCCGGGCATGTTTGCCGGGGCGAAGTCGCCCGAGCCGGTAGGCGCCTGACCTAACAGGCCGTGGCGGCTAGTCGCGGCAGGCGTCCACCTCGGAGTGGACGTAGGCGAGTACCTCGTAGTCCAGTTCGAGGCCGAGTTGCACGGCCTCTGTCCAGGCTGCCAGTGCTTCTTCGCGTCGATCGAGGGCCCCGAGTGCAAGAACGTAGTTGGCGTACCAGGACGTCGGATCGGCGCCCATGGTTCGCGCCTCTTCGAGCAGAGCGATAGCGGCTCCTGCATCGCCGGCACGTCGCGATGCCTCGGCGAGGCCAATGAGGATCAGCGGGTCTTCCGGGGCAAGATCTCGCGCGGCCCCGAACTCGCCCACGGCCTGCTCGGAGTTCTTGGTGAGCAGGCTGTTCGTGGCCAGGTCCGTATGCACGCGCGCGTCGGTCAGGCGCTTGAACTCCTGGAGATGGCCGCGCCCGGCGGTATCGCGCTCGCGTAGGAGCATATTGCCGAGAAGGAAGTGCCCCTCAGGGTAGAGCGGAAACTCGGCGACCAGGGCCTCGGCCCCGGCACGCGCCGCCTGGACTCGCCCGAGTCTTCGTTGGAGATCAGCAACCAGACGCCAGCTGAGGGGGAGGAGTTTGTTGGCGAGCACCCAACGATCAGCCGGCCGAACGCCCGCAATGTCGCGCTGCGCGTCGCCGAAGTTGGCCGCCGCGCGCTGCGCGTGTGCCAGTGCCGTCTCGAGATGGCCTGTGAGACTGGCGCGCTGGGCGAGCATGAGTTCCGCTATTGGGTGGCCCGGGACGAACTCCAGGATTCGCTCTGCCATGGCCTCGAGTTGATCGACGCGGCCGAGCCGGTCGTAGCGCTCGGCGAGCGCCAGGAGCAACGTGGTGGATTCGGGCGCGGCCTTGGTTGCGCCTTCCAGCACCGCCAGCCCCTTCTCGGGAAGTTCGATCCGCGAGTACGCGACAGCCAGCAGCAGTGCCGCGTCGGCGTTGGCTGGTTGCAGCGCCAGCGCCCGTTCGAGGGCTGTTGCCGCGTCTGAGTAGCGGCGCTCATCGAGCCGCAGAGCGCCGAGTCTCAGGTACGGCACATCCCATTGCGGCGCCAACTCCATGACCTCATCCAGCCGGCGTGCTGTCGCCGCGCCCCGACCCATGCGGTAGCAGAGTTCTGCCCTCAGGAAGGCAAGCGGCACGACGTCGGGCCGCCCCGCCGCTGCGCCGGCCAGGGCTACCTCGGCATCGGCGAATCGGTCGAGTTCGAGATAGGCCTGGCCGAGAACATAGAGCACAATGCCCGCGCCGCCGGAAGCGTCGCGCACTGTCTCGAGCAGCGGTATGCCCTCTTCGATCCTGCCAGCGAAGTAGAGCGCCTGGCCCAAGCCGAACTTCGCCCCGAGGTTCTGCGGCTCGGCGGCGATGACCTCGCGGTAGAGCGCAATCGCCGTCACGTGGTCGCCTGTCTGGAGTGCTTCGTCAGCACGCTGCTCGGTGGTTGGCTCCTGCGCCGGTGAGAACGCCATCAAGGACGCCAGCATGAACGTCGCGGTCAGAATCTCTGCGCCGCGCCTCACCAGGCTTCTCGCGCGATCAGACCGCGCAGCTCGTCGACCACAACGCGGCTGGCGGGCACTTCGCTGAACGTGGTCACAGCACCACTAGGCCATCTGATCTCCACGAGTTCGGCTGTGCCACCCGGCAGGTGGACCAGCAGGCGCGTGTCGTTGCCGCTCAGGTATCCATCGCCGTGTCGCAGTTCGCGCCGCTGTTCGATGCCGTCGGCGACGATGCGGACGATCGCGCCATATGCGTCGCGGCTACTGGTGCGCCCCACGAGGGTGAGCTGCAGTGCCGGGTACCGCATAACACCTTCATTGCGCAGCAGCACCGGCGGCGCGTCGATCTGCGTGACCAGCACGTCCAGGTCCGCGTCGCCATCGAAGTCTGCGTAGGCGGCCGCGCGCGAGGACTGTACCAACTCCATTCCCGCCGTGGCGGCGGCTTCCTCGAAGCCGATGGTGCCGGTCTCGCGCAGCTGGTTCAGGAACAGCTTGTTGGGCTGTCCAAAGTCCTCCAGGCCGCGATCTGCCAGCTGCGGATACAGATGCCCGTTGGAGACGAATGCATCGAGATCCGTATCGCCGTCGATGTCGATCAGCAGAGACGACCAGGCCATGTACGGAAAGCTGCCGGCTGCGAGGCCGGCCTCGGTCGAGCTATCCTGGAAGACGCAGTCGCCGAGGTTCTCGTAGAACGTGTTGTAGTCGTGCTGGAAGTTCGACACAAGCAGGTCGAAGTCGCCATCACCGTCCACGTCGCCGGCGGCAATCCCCATGCCAGCTTGCTCGCGGCCGGCGCCGCTGAAACCAGCCCCGCTGAACAGTGACAGGTCCTCGATGGTGTCGTTGCGACGGCGGTAGAGCAGATTCATGTTGGAGTCGTTGGCAACGTAGATTTCCTGGCCGGGCTGGTTGTCGCAGTCGAAGCCGAGCACTGCGAACCCGAAGCCCCGCTCAGGGTCGACGTCGATGCCCCGCCACGGCGCGAAGCCGTCGCCCCCACGGTTCTCGTAGAAGACGTCACGCGCACCGGTGAGGCCCATCGGGCCACAGAAGACCTCGATGCCCAGGTAGTTGCACACGCCGTCGCCGAGAGTCCCCGTACTCTTACCGTCAAAGTCGACGTAGTTGGCGATGTACAGGTCGAGATCGCCGTCACGATCCCAGTCGAGGAAGGTGGCTCCCGTACCCCAGCGATCATCCTCCACGCCGAGCGTCCAGCGCGAAAAGGTCCCGTCGCCATTGTTGCGATACGCCACGTTCGGCCCGATCGTGGTGACCAGCAGGTCGATGAACCCGTCGTTATCGATGTCGGCCGCCGCGATGGCGCTAGCCCAGGCGCTATCCGCGAAGCCGGCTCGCTCGCCGACAGCGGCAAATCCGCCTCCTGTGGCTCGGTAGAGCTCGTTGCGCGGCAGAGTTCCGTCCGACCGCAGCGACTCCGCCAACGGCGTCCCCGCCAAGGCGGCCAGGGTTGCTTCGTAGGGTTTGCCTGACGGCCCGGCCAGACCATTCGCCAAGGCCAGATCGGCACGGCCATCGCGGTCGTAGTCGACCCAGGCGGCGCCGGCGCCGCCCGAATCGGTCACGTACGGGCGTTCCGCGTTGCCATATGTCGCACGGAACGCCAAGCCCACGGTGTGCGTCGCGTCCACCAGCGAAGGTGCCTCCTGCGCGGCTATGGCGGAGCTGATTCCGACCGCCAACACGAGAAGCCCCGCGCGTCGCAGCGCCACCCGTCCCGGCGTCAGCAGACTCTCGCCACGGGCGACCAGGTTCTTGGACGGGCTCATATGCTCTTGAGTTTCCAGGTGCCCCGCCGGAAGACGATCGCCGATACGACCGCCAGGGCGGAGAACGAAGCTGTCATGGCGATGAAGACGCCGTTCGGACCCCAGCCTAGCTGGTGCGCCATCACCCAGGCAAAGGGTAGCTCAAAGGCCCAGAAGCAGAGCAGGTTGATCCAGGTCGGGGTCCAGGCGTCGCCGGCCCCGTTGAACGATTGTGTCAGGACCATGCCGTAGGCGTAGAACAGGAACCCGGAGCTGACGATGCGCAGGCAGTTGGTACCCCAGCGCAGCGGTTCGGGGTCGGTGGTGAAGAACGCCACCAGCCAGGGCGCCGCGATGATGAACACCACCCCGATGCCGCCCAGGAACAGCATGTTGTAGAAACCAGCACGCCATACGGCCGCCTCGGCGCGCTCGGGTTTCCCGGCGCCCATGTTCTGTCCGACCATCGTGGCCGCCGCGTTACTCATGCCCCAACTGGGTAACAGCGCGAAGACGATCAGTCGGATGCCGACGGCGTAGCCGGCGAGAACCTCATCGCCGAAACCAGCCAGGATGCGGATGAGCCCGATCCAACTCGCCATGCCGATGAACACCTGGAACATTCCCGTGCCGGAAAGCCGGACCAGGCGCCACATCAGCGCCGGGATCACCGTGACGTGGCGCCAGAACACCTGCAGGCGGCCGCCGGCGCGGAACAGCAGATAGAACTGCGTGAGCACCGCGGTGCCGCGGCCGATGTTCGTGGCGATCGCAGCGCCGGCGATTCCCATCTCGGGAAACGGGCCCCAACCGAAGATCAGCGCCGGGTCCAGGAAGATGTTGATGCCGTTGGCGATCCACAGCACCCGCATGGCGATCACAGCGTCGCCGGCTCCGCGGAAGGCCGCGTTGATCAGGAAGAGCAATAGCAGGGTGGCGTTGCCGCCGAGCATCACCTTCGCGTAGATCGAATGGCCGATGACCTCGTCGGAGGCACCCATCAGGGCCAGCATGTCCTCCGCGTAGTACGCCCCGGCCACGCCTATGACGGCGGCAACCAGGATGCCCAGGCTGATTGCCTGGACTGCTGCCCGCGCGGCTCCGTCGGGATCCTTCTCGCCGATACGTCGGGCCACCATCGCGGTAACGCCGATGGACAGACCAAGGGCCACTGTGAAGACAAGAGTGAGCATCGATTCGGTCAGCGCGACGGTCGCGACCGCGCTGGAGCCGAGCTTGGATACGAAGAAGACATCCACGACCGCGAACAGCGATTCCATCGCTGTCTCGAGGACCATCGGTACGGCGAGCAGAAGGACAGCACGGCCAATGGGGCCGGTGGTGTAGTCCTCGTGCGTGCCGCGGATGGCGGCCTTGATGTCTTGCCAGATAGAGGTTTCAGCAGTCACGGATAGACTCCGACTCGGAGAAGAAGAGGGTAGAAGCACGAAACAACCAGTCGCGGCAGGGGCTGCCGCGTGAGCTTCAGGCTACGGCTACAGAGACCGTCGCTGGCTTCGGTTGTGCGGTGAGATATTCACGCTTGCGCATCGGCTACCCGCAGTCGGAGAAGAGTGGAGGCCAAAGATAGACGCATTGGGACCTTCCGTCCATAGATGACGTGCGTTTCCGTCGAAACCAGGGGCCCTCTTAGAGCCGACTCCACAGCCGCGTGATCGCGTAGGCGGCCACGGCTGCGATACCTGCCTGCAGGAGTCCGCTACCGGTGTTGCCGTACAGCAAACTGCCGGTGGCAAACAGCGTCGCGTAGACGGCGGTACTCCCGAGCAGCATGCAACCGATCGCGGCGGACAGGTCGGTGCTCGCGACCGCGTCGCTCGTCAGGTCGACGCCGTCGGTCGCGGCGCTCCGTTTCACCTCGCTCCAGCCCGGGCCCGCAGGGCGGATTCGGCGATAGAACTCGTAAAGTCGTTCGCGGTCGGTGGGGGCCGTCGTAAGCGTCACGACGATCCAGGTCACGGTAGTGATCAGTACCCCCACCAGTAGCTGTGTCGTGGCCGGCGGAGCCTCGCCGAACAGCCGCGCATGCCCGAACTGGAAGTACGCAGCGATCGCGAAGGACACCACCATCGCCGCGATCTCACTGGCCGCGTTGATACGCCACCAGAACCAGCGAAGAATGAACAGCAGACCTGTGCCCGCACCGATCTGCAGCAGAATCTGAAACGCCTGCAGGGCATTGCTCAGTAGTAGCGAGACGGCGGCGGCCGCCACCATCAGTGCGGCGGTGGAGACTCGTCCGACGAGCACCAGGCGGGCCTCGTCAGCCTCGGGGTTCACAAAGCGCGCATACCAGTCGTTCACAAGGTAGGACGCGCCCCAGTTCAGATGGGTGGAAATGGTCGACATGTACGCCGCCACCAGCGACGCCACGACTAGTCCCAACAGGCCAGCGGGGAGAAACGTCAGCATTGCTGGATAGGCCATGTCGTTCTGCACCACGGCCGGATCAACCTGCGGGAAGGCGGCGCGCAGCGAGGCCAGGTCAGGAAACACGATGACCGAGGCGAGGGCGACCAGGATCCAGGGCCAGGGGCGCAGCGCGTAGTGGGCGACGTTGAACAGCAGCGTCGCGCCCTGTGCGTTCGCTTCATCCTTCGCCGCCAGCATGCGCTGGGCGATGTATCCACCGCCGCCAGGTTCAGCCCCCGGATACCAGGTAGCCCACCATTGGACGGCCAACGGCACCACGAAGATCGAGAAGGCCATCTGAGGGTCCGAGAAGTCGGGCACCAGGTCGAGTCGGCTCTGTACCTCGGGATTGGCGAGCAAGCCGCTCAGGCCGCCTACCTCTGGCCGAGCCAGCGCATACCAGGCTGCGGCGAACGAGCCGAACATGGCGATGCCGAACTGCAGGAAATCTGTGAGGATGACTCCTGTGAGGCCGCCCAGCATCGAATAGAACAGCGTTACGCTGCCGGCCAGCAGCACCGTCTGGACGGGGCTCAGTCCGAGCATCACGCCGCCGATCTTGATGGCGGCGAGGGTCACCGTGGCCATGATCATGACGTTGAAGAACACGCCGAGATACAGCGCACGGAAGCCACGCAGGAACGCCGCGGCGCGGCCGGAGTAGCGAATCTCGTAGAAGCCGATGTCTGTTTCCACGCCCGAGCGGCGCCACAGCTTTGCGTACACGAACGTGGTGAGCATCCCGGTCAGTAGAAACGCCCACCAGACCCAGTTGCCGGCGACGCCGTTGGTGCGCACGATGTCGGTTACCAGGTTGGGCGTATCGGTCGAGAACGTCGTGGCGACCATCGATACACCGAGTAGCCACCAGGGCATGTTGCGCCCCGAAAGGAAGAACTCCGTGTGGCTCGAACCGGCGCGGCGCGATACCGCGATTCCGATGGCCAGCGAGACCAGCAGGAAGGCGGCCACGATGGCAATGTCGATCGTAGCTAGCTGCATGGCGCCGGAGTGTAGCAGCCCGCGGCCGTAGGCCGGTGGAGGCGGCTAGTCCTGCAGTACCGACAGGTGCTCGGTGTACTTCGCGCGGGCGCGAATGAACTCGGCATGATCGAGGTTCAGCTCGCTGCTGATCCGCCGGATCTCCTGATCTTCCTGGGCACTGATCGTGTGGTCCGCCGCCGACACGGCGTAGAGACAATCGAGCAGAGATCGCTTCTGTTCGAGATCGGCCATCTGCTCGAACGTTCGGGTGACCAGGAAGTTGTCGGTCCCGCCGAACAATTGATTGCGCTGCTTGGCGATCTGAACGACCAGTGTGGCCTGCACGGCGGGTAGATCGGTGCGCTCGGCCACCAGGTGCTCCATCGCCGCGACCTCTTCGTCAGAGACGTCGAAGTCTGCGTTGGCGACGCGGCCGAGGATGTACGCGAAGCACGCCACGTAGCGCGCTCGGTCGGGAGGTAGCGTGTCGAGTTCGCCCGCGATGCGGCGCACGGTATCGACCTCGCTTTCGTCAGAGGCCTGCTGCTGGCTGCCGCCGAGCCATTCGAGAAGTCCCATAGGCTTATCAGTGAGTCCTGCTAGTGAATCCGGGGTGAGGCCTGCTCGGGCAGGACAGACATGTTCATGAGCGCGATGACCAGGCGGCTGCGCCCTTCCAGGTCAGGAGCCTCGAGGAGCGCCTGCTTCTCGGTGGGTTCGAAGGGGCAGACCATGGCCAGTGAATTCACCAGTTCCTCGTCACCGCTCGTCTCGATCGCGCGCCAGTTCGCTTCGAGCCCATGGGTATCGAAGTAGGTGCGGAGGTTGGCGACGAGCTCTTCGCGGTCGACGCGGGCGGAATCACCTTCTCGCGGAGTGTCTGTCAGCCCGGCCCAGTTGGCCTCGATGACTCTGTAGAGCTTGTCCGACCGTACTTCGCTGACGATCTCGAAGCGCGACACGCCCACCAGGCTGATCGCATACTCGCCGCCCTCGCTCTGCTTGAGCGAAGCGATGCGGCCGGCGCAGCCGACCTGCTGAAGCTCTGGTTCGAATGCGTCGTCATCATCCGTGAGCGGCTGCACGATCCCGATCAGCCGGTTGCTGGCGATCGCATCCTCGACCATCTGCAGGTAGCGCGGCTCGAAGATGCGTAGTGGCATCCGACACCCGGGCAGAAGAAGAGCGCCAGCCAACGGAAACACCGGCAGGTTCTCCGGTAGTTCCAGACTCTTCGAGTTCCCACCCTCGTGATCAGCCATTACTCAGTTATAGCACTCACCGGCTGCCCGTGGCAGGACTCGCGTCCCGCCACGGTGGCGCTGGTGCCGTGAGCTTTGTCGCCCGCGGCGTCTAGATTGCTGGTCGCGTACGCCCGGCTAGTGCGCCCGCCGGAGGCGGATGCTGCCGTTCATTGTGCTCAACTCCAGCTCGCGGCCGCCGTTGCCGATGGTGCCGCTGGCGTGGTTCTTGCGCCGGCCGTGGGCCTGCACATCGTCCCAGTCCGACGAGACCCGGCCGTTCATCGTTTCGGCGTCGACCGAGACACTCGCGCTGGCGGGGAGGGTCACGGTGATCGCGCCGTTCATCGACGCGAGCTCCAGTTCGCCACTCCAGTCAGCCGATCCCATCTCGACATCGACCGCGCCGTTCATGGTCGTGGCGTGGACCCAGCCGGTGCTGTCGGCGCTGATCGCGCCGTTCATCGTGGTCAGCCGGAGATTGCTCTGCATGTCGTCGGCGGTAACCCGGCCGTTCATGGTCGAGCCGACGAACTCGACGCCCGCGGGTACTCGGACCTCGAAGGTAACTCGTGCCTTGTTCTTGTCGTTGCTATGCAACTCGCTGTCGTCGCCTGCGGCACAGACGTTCTCGCGGCCATTCCTGGTCGGGTAGATCGCGCAAATCGTTACGCCGCCGGTGTGTTCGACGACTTCGATGCTGACTTCAGCGACGTCGCTCGCCTTGCCTTCCTTGATCGCGACCACCTCGACCTGGCTGCCGGAGGCGTACTCGGCGGCGATCGCACCGTTGAGATTCTGGATCTCGATCGCATCGCCTTTGGCCACGGTGCCGGACCAGGTGAACTCTTCTTCGATGTCCTGGGCGGCCAGGGAAAGAGCAGGGATGAGAAGCACGAGGGCGAGGAGCGAGAGGTTACGACGATGCACGGGTTGGTCTCCACGGTTTGCGGGAACGAAGGGGTTCTCTATGCTTGGATGCGTCTTGCACCAAGTACGTTTGAAAACGCGGGCGCGTTTCATGAATTCGCATCCCTCCCGATACATGAATCTGGCTAACGGCCTGCGGCAGGGCACAGCGTGACGCGCGTCGCGGTAGAGATCCAGGCCATTCTCGTGGGCGCGCTGGTGCTCATGCGACGCCACAGCGTGCCGTTGCTCGGCGTGCTGGCCGTGGCCGCGGCGGCGACCGTATGGATCATGCCGCGCGACGCCGAACTCCTGAGAGCGGTCCGATCGGCCGGGGCCGGTTGGCACGGGGTCGCGGAGACGGTAAGCCGCATCGGCCGTTTCGAGAACTCGACGCTGGCCCTCGCGATGTTTGCGGCCGTTGTTGGCATGGTCCGGAAGTCCAGGCGGTGGAAGGACATCGCCGTAGCCTGTTTGCTGGCAGGGCTCATCGCGGGGATCAGCCTGAACGTCCTGCGGCCGACCCTCGGCCGGGCCCGACCCCAGGCGCCCGCCGGACCAGGGTTCCACTGGTTCGAACTTGGCGACGAGCTCGATAGCATGCCGTCGGGGCATGCCATGTCGAACGCCGCTTCGGCGTTCGCAATCGTGCCGCTGGCCCCGGTGGCGCTGGTGCCGGCCGTCGTCTACACGATTGCGATGAGCTGGTCGCGCCTGGAACTCAATCGCCACTATCCTAGCGACGTACTTTGGGGGAGCCTGCTCGGAGCCATCCTCGGTCTTGCGGTGGGGGCCTCGATTCGCGATAGAAGACGAGGGATCGAGTCCACGTCGAGGCCGCCTCGCGCGTAGGATCAGTTTGATACGCCTCCCGGTTTCGGAGAACCAAGTGAACCGTACCCGCCACCCGCTGGTCAGGCTGCTCGCCCTGACAGTGCTAGTCGCTCCTCTTGCCGGAGGTGTCGGGAGCGCTGCGCCGCAGGACGACGAGATCGACGCTTTCATGGAGAAGGTGCTCGAACGGCGGGACACCAATCGCGAAGACCTGCACGAATACACAGTGCGCGACCGCGAGGTCATCGAGGTCACAGGTGCCGGCGGCGAGAAGATCGAAAGCCAGGTCGGTGAGTACACCTGGTTCGTGCGCGAGGGCTACCTGGTGCGTAGCCCCGAAACGATCAACGGCGCCAAAGTGGGAGACACGGTGCGGGAGAGGGCGGAGGAGAAGTTCCTCGAGCGCGCGCGCAACCGCGAAGAGCAACGTGCCCGCGAGGAGGCGGAGCCGGAGCTAGCGTCGACTCACGGGCTCCGCCACCGGCGCCTGGAGGGTACCGAGCGCGAGTATCTCCTCGGCGCCCCGTTCGAGGCTGGCAACTACCTTCTGGTCGGATTCGAGGAATTCGAAGGTCAGGAGGTGGCTCGCATCGAGTACTACCCGCAGGAGTTGTTCGAGGGTGATGGCGAGGACGTCGACGACGACGTGATGTGGGGCATCCAGAAGACGTCGCGAGTGACCCTGTGGGTCCTCGTCGAACAGCACCAGATCGTCAAGGCCGCCTGGGACAGTCTCAACCTCGATTTCCTGCCCTACCGCTGGCTTCTTCAGGTCGACGACGTGCAGGGTGAGCTGGTCATGCACAAGCCCTTCCCGGATCAGGACGTCTGGTTGCCGCGAGAGATCGTGGTGAACGGCGAGTTCACGATGGCCACCGGTTCGTACACGGCGAGCTACACGCTCGAGTACTTCGACTACAAGAAGACCGACGTCGATGCGAAGGTCCGCTTCCGGCAGCCGGGCGCGCCGGCGAGTCGCTAACGGCAGCGATCAGTCTTGCGGCCGAGAGTGCCGAGCTCCTCGTGATCAGTGGAAACCTGCCGCGTTCATTGTCGTATCGTCTGAAAGAGCAAGGCTTCCCCGCTCCGGAGAATCAGGTGGACCGTACTCGGCAGGCCATAACGAGGCTGCTCGTTCTGACAACGTTCATCGCGCTGTCGGTGGCCGGTGTCGGAAGCGCCGCGCCGCAGGGCGACGATATCGATGCCTTCATGGAGAAGGTGCTCGAGCGCCGGGTTACCAACTGGGAAGACCTGTATCGCTACACGGTGCGCGATCGCGAGGTGATCGATATCACCGGGCCGGGCGGCGAGAAGATCGAGAGCCAGGTGGGGGAGTACACCTGGTACGTGCGCGACGGCTACATGGTTCGGAGTCCGGACACGCTCAACGGCGCCAAGGTCGGCGACAAGGAGCGGGAGAAGGCAGAGCAGAAGTTCCTCGAACGTGCCCGAGAGCGTGACGAGGAACGCGAGCGCGAGGCAGAGATGGCTGCCGAGCTTGGCGAAGATGCTGAGTCAGGCGAGGACGCCAGCGCTGAACGGGAGTACTTCCTCGGATTCCCGTTCGAGGCCGGCAACTATCTACTCGTGGGGTTCGAGGAACTCGAAGGCCGGGAGGTCGCGCGTGTCGAGTACTACCCGGAGGAATTGTTCGAGGACGATGGGGAGGAAGATGACGCGGAGATGATGCGCAGCTTCCAGAAGACCTCGCGAGTGACGCTATGGATCCTCGTAGAGGAGTACCAGATCGTCAAAGTCGCCTGGGACAGCCTCAACTTCAATTTCCTGCCCTACCGCTGGCTGGTTCAGGTGGATGACGTGCAGGCCGAGCTCGTCATGCACAAGCCGTTCCCGGACGATGACGTCTGGCTGCCCAAGGAAATTCTGCTGAAGGGAGGGTTCACCGTCGCGACGGGCTCCTACTCATTGAGCTACACGCTCGAGTACTTCGACTACAAGGAGACTGATATCGCCGCCAAGGTCCGCTTCCGTTTTCCGGGTGTGGAGCAGCGTGATGAATAGCTGCACGTCGCGGACGCCCGGCGGGCCTGTCAGTCGGTCCATCATCGGGTCGGCAATGAGTCTGCTTGTCGCACTTGTCCCAGCTGGAGCGGCGGCAGCGCAGGCGGACTCTGCCGAGCGCTCTGCCGAGACGGTGGAGATTACCGAGATTCGTGTTCACGGTAACTACTCGATGGTCGATGCCGAAGTTGCGACGCTTGCCGGCGTGGCCATCGGTGATCGCGTCGATCTGGCTGACGTCGCGGTTATCGCAGAGCGTCTTCGCGACAGTGGCCGTTTCGCGGCCGCCGAGGCCGAATGGCGCTACCGGTCACTGACCCGTCGGGACCATGTGGTGCTGCTGCTGACGGTGCAGGAGAAGACGTCCGCGGCCAAGAAATTCCTAGTTCTGCCGCAGGTGCAATACAACGAGGACGAGAAATTCAGCATTGGTGGCCGGGTTAGCGCGAAGGATCTGTTCGGCGGCGGCACCTTGATCTCGGTGCCGGTACTGGTCGGTGGCGTAGACAGCGTGGCGCTCGAGGTGTCGCGGCAGTGGGAGAGCGGCACGGGCGTCGGTGGACAGTTCCAGTGGCGGCAGTTCGAGAATCCGTTCGCGAAGGTGAAGGACGAACGCAGCGGCGGCGGCCTGTGGCTCGAGCGTCGTCTCGCCGCGGCTTTCAAGGTCCGTGTTGACGGCGACTACTACGACATCGAGTTCGGCGGCGAGAAGGACAAGCTCTTCCGTTACGGGGTGGGCGCGGCGTATGACACGCGTCCGAGCCTGAACTTTCCGTACGACTCTGTGCTCGCCAGCGCCGCCTGGCAGCGCGTCGATCCGGACGAGGCCGCGTCGGCGAATCGTTACCGCTTCGAGCTTGCTGGCTACAAGACGATCATCGGGCAGGTGGTGCTCGCGGCCCGCGGTGTGCTGCATACGGCGGACGCGCCGTTGCCCGCCTACGAACGTCCCTACGTGGGCGGCATGGAGTCTCTGCGCGGCACCAAGGCGGGCACGTTCAGTGGCGACAGCACGGCCCTTGGCACGGTCGAGTTGCGGATCCCCATCACCAGCGTCATGACCGGCAGCATCGTTCGGCTCGGATTTACGGCGTTCTGGGATACCGCGGCAGCCTGGGACTATGGCGACACTCTCGGGGGACAGAGGTTCCATCACGGCGTTGGCGCTGGCGTGTACCTGCAGGCGCCGCTGGTGCAACTCAATCTGGATGTTGGCAACAACCTCGAGGGCAACACCCGCGTGCACTTCGGCCTCGGCTTCCGCTTCTAGCACGGGCAGCTGCTAGTAAGGCTGGCTAGCGCCCCAGACGCTGTGCCAGGCGCTCGATGCCGCGCGCCGTTACGTCGGGCGGAACGGCTGTGTAACAGACCCTGATGTGCGTCGGATAGGGGCCGAAGCTGGGCCCCGGGGCGACCAGCAGGCCGTCGTCGAGGCAGTCGCCCAGGAATCCCATCAGGCCGCGCTCGTCGAGATGTTCGGCCACATCGATCCAGAGGAACTGGCTCCCCTCGGGCGCGTCCAGTCCCAGGCGATCCGCCGCCGCTGTGCCAGCGGCGAGATAGAGAGGCTTGACCTCTGCTACCCAGGCCGCGCCGCGGCCGTCGAGAGCCCTCGCGGCGGCTATTTGTGAAGCCGTCGGGGTGGAGTAGAACGTATGCGTGCCCACCTTGCGAACGTGCCCCATCACGTCGGCGGGACCGACGACATAGCCGCAGCGATTGCCGGCCATGCCGTAGGCCTTGGAGAAGGAATGCACGGAGAAGGTGCGCTCGGGGGCGTTGCTACGGGCGTAGCGATGCTCACCGGAGTACACATAGTCCTCGTACACCTCATCGGCCAGGATCCACAGGTTCTTTGCCTGCGCCCATTCGACGATCGCGTCGATCTCCGCGCCCGGGATGACCTTGCCCGTGGGGTTATTCGGAGTGCTCAGATAGATCGCTGCCGTGCGCTCGTTGGCGTAGCGATCCAGCACTTCGCTGACGTCCGCTGGGCCGGTTACCGGCCCGATGTAGGGAACCGGCACCGGCACGGCGCCGAACGACTTCAGGATTCCCGCTATGAGCGGCCAGTAGGGTGCCAGGAGCAGAACCTCGTCGCCGGGATCCGTTATGGCGCCAACGATGGCTCCGAGGGCACCGGTAGCGCCGGCGGCAACGAGCACGTTGTCTGGCTCGGTAGCGACACCGGTGCGCTCGGTGGCGCGCGCCACGAGACCGTCGAGCAGCATCGGTAGCCCGTGCGGCGATGAATACCGGTGCATCCCGGGATGGTCGGCCACCCGGATGTCTTCCATCCGGCAACCTTCGGCGGGTTCCCGCCAGGTGTCACCCACGTGCAGCGGGTAGCGTTCGCCGGTCATCTTCTGCAGGCGATGGGCCAGCTTGGAAAAAAGCGATCCTTCCATGCTGGAAACTGTCTGAGCGATCCCTGGGTAGTGCGGCATGCGGCTACGATAGGCGATGTGAAAGAACACTTCTATTCGAGTACATGGCTGGACCGTTCCGAGGAACGCCGCGACGACGCCGATTGGCTTGCGGCCTGCCTCGCAGACACGCGCACCAGGGTGGTGCCCGTCTGGCGCCAGCGCAGCCTGGTGCGCATGACGGATCCGGTTCGTGCTATCGAGATCACGATCGACAATCTCCAGGTGCAGCCGGCCGCCGACGATCTGTTCTTCCTGGGGATCGATGTGGAGAGGCGCGCGTGTTTCGGTCTCGCGCTGGCCGATGCCGGAGATGCATCGTTGGAGATCGCGGCTGCCGTGGGCGGGGAATTCACGGATCTGCGCCGGGTCGGAACCATGCTCGAGGCCCGGGACGCTGGTCTCCTGGCATACGCGCGCGCGATTACTCACTGGCACTCGACGCACCGGTTTTGCGGTGCTTGTGGCACCCCGACGGAAGTTCGCCGCGCCGGGTGGCTGCGTATCTGCACGAATCCCGACTGCGAACGCCAACACTTTCCCCGCACCGACCCGGCAGTGATCATGCGCGTGGTTCATGGCGACCGCGTGCTGATGGGGCGGCAGGCTGCGTGGCCGGAGAACTGGTACTCGGTGCTGGCGGGGTTCGTAGAGCCGGGCGAGAGCCTGGAGGAAGCTGTCAGACGGGAAGTGCGCGAGGAAGCTGGGATTGCGGTGGGCGAGGTGCGGTACGACAGCTCGCAGCCGTGGCCGTTTCCGGCCTCGCTGATGGTCGGATTTAGTGCCGTGGCGGAGGAAGACACGATTCAGCTGGCCAGCGACGAACTCGAAGACGCCCGTTGGTTCAGTCGCGAGGAGATCCACGACGGAGTGGAGGCGGGCACGTTACGGCTCTCGCCGACACTCTCCATCTCACGCCACCTCCTGGATGTGTGGCTCGACGGAGCCGATTCCTAGCCTGCCGGCTAGGTCCCCTGCAGACGCAGGACGATCGTGCCCTCGCCGGTGCGGGCTTCGAGAGTAGGCCCACCGCCGTTGAGCCTACCCTGAGCGGCGCGGTGATCAATGCGACCGTTGAGGCGGCCATCGAAGCGACCCCCGCTGCGCACGGTCAGCTCGCTGCCGCGCAGGTCGAGGTCGGCCGCCAGCGAGTCGCTGGCACGAATCGTGATGTCGCCGTCACCGGTGCGCAGGGAGGTGTCCTCGAGCCGCTCGATGCTGATGTGGATATCGCCGTCGTGGGTCTGAGCCGCCAGCGCTCCGGCTACTGCATCAACAATGATGTCCCCATCGTCCGTGCGTACGTTCATCGTCTCACCGGCGATGTGCTTGCCGTGGATGTCGCCGTCGGCCGTGTGGATTTCGATCGATGAGCTGTCGAGTTCGCCGACGCTGATGTCTCCGTCCTCGCTGCGGACCACGAGTCTGCTGCCAGAAATTGCTCGGACCCCGACATCACCATCCTCGGTCTCGAGGTGGACGTCGCCGGTGAGCGCGTCAGCGGTTATGTCGCCGTCCTCCGAGAGCACGACGATGTGGCCACTGAGGCTCTGCAGCGAGATGTCGCCATCGGCCGAGACGATGCGGGTATCAATGTTCTCGGGCACCGTGGCTTCGACAATGACGTCGAACCCGCCCCAACGGCGCCAGTCCCAGTTGTTCCACGTGTTCTGGTCAGCATCGGAGCGCAGGCTGATCGTGCCGCTGCTCGCGTCGGCACGGAAGTTCATGCGTTCGTAGCGCTCACGCGCTTCGGGGAGGTTCTTCGCCGACAGCCAGACTTCGAACGTGATCCGATTGCCGGTGCCGTTGCGAACCATGACGTCTGCGTCGGCCACCTCGATCAGGAGGCTCTGCCCCGACAGCTCGAACGTCTCGGTCAACATCAACTCACGCTCACGCTCACGATCCTGAGCGAAGGCCGGGGCGCAGGCGCCGAGCGACACGGCGACGAGAAGGGTGGCGGCAGCGAGCGAACGAGCATTGCGGTTACGGCGCATCGAGTTCTCCGAGAGGCGGATGGCAGTGGGCGTTGCTCCTAGTAGGACGCCTTAACCCAGGGAGGGGTTTCAACGCTGTTTGTCCCGCGCGGCATGCAACCTTCTGTCGAAAGGCGTCGTTAGTAGCTCTGTGCCAGGCACATCGCCCTGGCTGGACCCTGTGGCTGCGCGTTTCTTCCTCCTCGTCAGGGAACCACCATGTTCGACGGTCTTGTCAGCGATCTGCGCTATGCCACACGGCGGCTTGCCGCCAGCCCCGGATTCACGTTGGCGGCGGCGATGTGTGTTGCCCTGGGAATCGGTGCCAACACGGCGATTTTCAGCCTTGCCGACGCGCTCCTCTTGCGGCCGCTACCAGGCGTGACGGACCCGGGTGCGCTGCTGGAAGTGGGGCGATCACAGGATGGCTCCGGCTCCGACACGTTCGCGTTCCCGACACTCACAGCCCTGAGCGAGAGCGCCCGTACCGTCGACCTGGCGGGGTGGACCTTTACACCCCTGGCTCTCGGCGGCGATGCGGAGCCGGAGGGTCTGATGGGGCTCCTGGTCACTGACAACTACTTCGATGTCCTCAAGGCTCCGATGCAGCTGGGTCGCGGGTTCGCGCCCGGCGAGTCGGGGACGGTCGGGAGTGCGTCGATAGTCGTGATCAGTGACCGGATCTGGCGGACCCGCTATGAGGCCGACCCGGCAATTGTCGGTCGCGAGATCCGCGTCAACGGCGCGGTGGCGGCCGTCATCGGAGTTGCGGCACCAGGGTTTGCGGGCAGCGTCGCCGTGATCCGGGCGGATGCCTGGGTGCCGTTTGGAATGACGGCGGGTGGTTTTCGGGATGAAGACGACCTGACGGGCTGGCGCAACAACCTGGTTCTCGGCGTTGGACGTCTGCGGGACGGCGAGTCGGTCGCCACCGCCGGCGAGGAGCTGGGCGGACTGATGGCCGCGCTGGTGGCCGAACACGGCGATGCACTGCGTGGCCAGGGGGTCGTCGTGCACGCTCTGGGCGGCCTTCCCGTTGATCTCACCGGCCCCATACAGCTGTTCATGGCGGTCTTGATGGCGGTGGTGGGGGTCGTGTTGGCGGTGGCCTGCGTCAGCGTTGCGGGCATGCTGCTGGCGCGTTCGCTGGCACGCGGCCGCGAGGTGGCCGTGCGCCTGGCACTGGGGGCCCGCCGCAGCAGACTGGTCCGGCAGTTGCTGACCGAATCGGCGCTCCTGGTCGCGCTGGGAGGACTGATCGGCATCGCGGGTGGTTTCGCTGCCACACGAATAATCCGGGCTGTCGATCTGCCGATCCCGCCGCCCTTCAACCTGGCGTTGAGTCCCACCGTGGATCTCCGAGTTCTCGGGTTTGCGCTGCTGGCGACGGTTGTTGCCGGGGTCGTGGCCGGGCTCGGCCCGGCGCTGCGCGCTTCACGTCCAGACCTCGTGCCGGCGCTGAAGTCCGACGCTTCCGGCGATCGATCCCGATTGTTCGGCCGCCGGGCGTTGATTGCCGTACAGGTCGGCATGACGGTGGTTCTGGTTGTCGTCGCGGGGCTGTTTCTGCGGGCGCTCGGCCAGGCCGGATCGATCGATGTTGGCTTTGATCCGGAGGGGGTATACGCGCTCGGTCTTGACGCCGATCTGACTGGCCTTCCGCCGGACGCGGCAGCGGAAATGCTCAACCAGGTCGTTTCGGCATCGCGCGCGGTTCCTGGTGTCGACAGCGCGTCGTTGGTCGACCTCCTCCCCCTGGGGTTGCCCGCGAACATGGGTTTCGGCGGTCTCACGGTGGCAGGCCACGAGCCGCCTGCCGGTGAAACCGCTTTCGCGGCGAGCGTCAACATCATCGCCGCCGGCTACTTCGACACGATGGGGATCCCGTTACTCGCGGGTCTCGACTTCGCGAGCCAGGAATTGGCCGACGGCCCGCGCCAGGCGGTCGTCAATGCCCACATGGCGACCACCTTCTGGGGAGCCTCGGCAGTGGGGCAGGCGTTCACGCTGGGGCAGACCGAGTACGTAGTAAAGGGGGTGGCGTCCGACTCCAAGTATCAGAGCCTGTCCGAGGAACCCCTGTTCTTCGTTTACGTGGCCCGCTCCCAACGTTTCTCTCCAGACCCGTTCCTGATCGCGCGTCTCGGTGGCGAGCCGGGAGGAGCTCTGGCCGCGATCCGTCGCGCGGTGGCGACGATCGCGCCGGACTTGCCCGTGCTGCAGATCGTCTCGCTGCGCTCCTACGCCGATCTTGGCCTCCTGCCGCAGCGTGTGGCCGCCGCGGTGGCCGGCGTGATGGGCGTCGTGGTGATCCTTCTGGCGGCCGTGGGCATCTATGGCGTTACGGCGCAGATTACCCGGCGGCGCGCTCCGGAGATCGGCATCCGGATGGCGCTGGGAGCCGATCGTGGTGATGTGTTGCGTCTCGTCATCGGGCAGGGAATGACAGCTCCGCTCGTCGGGTTGGTGGGAGGTCTCGCCGTTGCTCTGGTAGCGACGCGATTCCTTTCCATGTTCCTGTACGGGGTGAGCCCGCTCGACCCGGTCGTGTTCGCGGGAGGAGCTGGCTTACTCGCGCTGATCGCGGCAATGGCGAACTGGCTTCCCGCCCGCTGGGCCTCGCGTGTGGACCCCGTGCGTGCCCTGCGGGCCGAGTAGTCGGTAGGCAGGTCAGTAGGACGGCGGCTGCCACGGAGGGCGGCGGAAATGAATGGTCGGGGTGAGAGGATTTGAACCTCCGACCCCCTGCTCCCAAAGCAGGTGCGCTGCCAGGCTGCGCTACACCCCGACCCAAAAGTCTGCCGCGCCGTCGGGCGCAGCCGTCAGGATACACCCAGGGCCGGATCCCACGTCTGCAGGAAATCGATCATTGTGCGGACGGCCTGGCCGCGATGCGATAGCAGTGCCTTCGCATCGCGGTCGATCTGAGCGAAGGTGCGGGCGTGCCCGACGGGCCTGAAGATCGGATCGTAGCCGAAGCCCCCGGCCCCACAGACCTGCTCGGTGATGTGACCTTCGCAGGTTCCCGTCGTCTCGTGCACCACCTGGCCCGACAGGGCGAGAACGAGGTGACAGGTGAAGCGCGCCGTGCGCGAAGCCGTTGGCGTGTCGGTTAGCTTCTGCAGGACGCGCTCGTTGCGTTCGCCCGGGGTGATCGCCGGATCGATGTAGCGCGCGGAGTAGATACCAGGCTCCCCGCCAAGCGCGTCGATGATCAGACCGGAGTCGTCGGCCAGCGCGGGCAGTCCCACGCGATCCGCGTAGAAGAGCGCTTTGCCGCGTGCGTTCTCAGCGAATGTCGCACCGTCCTCGGGGAAGTCAGGCGTGCCTGCGGGTAGACCGGCGCACTGCCACCGTGTGCCCGCGAGTAGAGCCGAGATCTCGCGCACCTTGCCCACGTTGTGGGTGGCGATTAGCAGGGGTCCCGTCACGAGCAGGTCACCTAGAAGGACCAGTCGCTCAGAGGCTCGACCGGAACCGCCAAGCTGGTGTGCCCGGTCAGAGTGTCGACAGGCTGGCCGTTCACCAAGAACTGGACGGCGCCAACCGCGGGCACCGAGGACGTCAGGGTGCCCACGATGCCGTAAACGAACATCAACTCGGAACGGCTGCCGCCGTCGAGTTGTGTCGGCAGGTCGGGACTGAAGTCGAGATAGGCAACTCCGTTGGCGACCCAGATTTCACGGATCACCGCGCCCGGGGGCATGGGCGAGCCCACCGCTCCAGCGAGGTGATCGAGAGCCGTCGCTACCTGTCCTGCCGGCGTCGGTGGTTCATCCACGCGCTGGATGCGGGTCACGAGTTGGCGGCCAGTAGCATCGGCTACGAACAGCTGGATGGTCATGATCGGCTGCGCGACGTCCACAGCTGGGAGCAGCGGCGCGGGTTCAGCGTCGAGGTCTTCGCCGGGACCGGCGTTCTCGAGCGATGGCGGCGCTTCGGCGGGGCGGCCCAGGCGATTGAGCGCCACCAGCATGATGCCGAGTGCTACGACGATCACTCCCGCGATCAGGACGATTCGCAGGGGAAAACTGTTGGTTCGTTTCGCCATGGCGCCGGCGTTCGCGGTACGGACTAATTCGGTGGTGCCCCCGCGAGAACCGCATATTGCTCGCGGAAGGCGCTGATGCCCCTGAAGAGCGACTCGGCGATGCGTTGTCGCACATCCGGGTCGGCCAGCATCGCGGCATCTTCCAGGTTGGAAAGATAGCCTACCTCGACCAGGACGGCGGGCATCGTTGCGCCGCGCAGCACGGTGAACGGCGCCTGCCGCACGCCGCGGTCGCCAATGCGCCACAGACTGTTGAGGGAAGCCTGCAGGTCTTCAGCGAACAGGCTGCTCTCGCGCAAGTGTTGGGTCTGCGCCAGGTCCCACAGGATGAACTCGAGGCCTGGTGCCGGCGCGGCCCCCGCTTCGCCGGTGGCGTCGTCGCCGCCGTTCTCGCGCAGGACCGCGCGGCGGGCATTGTCATCAGATGCGGAGGCCGACAGGAAGTAGGTTTCCGGTCCACGAACCGCGGTCTGTCGGAAGCCGTTGGCGTGAATCGAGATGAACAGATCGGCTTCCCAGTTGTTGGCCATTTCGGTGCGCCTGACATTCTCCAGATCCACGTCGGCTTCGCGTGTCAGCCGAACCTGGAGCCCGAGGCGGCGGTAGACGAGCTCGCGTAGACGGATAGCGATGTCCAGCGTGATCGCCTTCTCCTGGATCCCGTTGGCGGCGATCGTGCCCGTGGCCTGGCCGCCATGCCCGGGGTCGATGACGATCGTCCGTAGCCCCTGGCGGTTGGCGGGCATCTGCTCGCCGTCGGCGGGCGGAGCTGACGCCGCGGGCCTCGATGGTCCCACCAGTAGCAGTGCCACCGCGACGACGGTTGCTATCGGAATTACGATCAGGCTACGCAGCCCGGAACGTCGGCTCGCGCCAACACGTACTGCTGCCTTCCAGCGCACTCTTGGCATAAAATCCCACAGATGCCGGTCGCTGCCTCCCCGCGTAGGATCCTAGCATAGGGGGCGGCAGAAACGCCTGATCTGAGGGAGGGACCGTGTCGGATGTTTCGAATCGGCAGCGCCGGGTGGCTTTCGTCGCAGTTGCCGTAGTTGCCGGCGTCCTCTTCGTCGATGCGTGTGGCCTGATCTACAACTGCGGATGCACCTCGCTCTGGGCCGGCGGTTCCGCCTTGTGCAACGTGCACGACGCGACGGGACCCCATTGCCCATGGTGCGCGCACCCGACGGCCGGGGCGACGGCCTTGTTCGGTGTCCTGCTGGCGCAGGCGGGCCTGATCTACGGACCGCTGCCTGCCGTGATGCAGTCTGCCAGCATCTGGGGCCGTTCCGTAGCGGCATTGGTGGCGTTTCCCGTGGTCGTCACGGTTCTCGGGCTCGTGCACGGTACGTGGTACGGCTACTGGGGCTAGGAGAGTCGCGCATGGTTGCGGGTTGAACCGTGGCGTGTGGCGCCCTAACGGCCGCCGCGTTCGGCGCACTCGATGCAGAGCGTGGCTACCGGGTTGGCGCGCAGTCGCGCCATCGCGATCGTGTCGCCGCAGTGGAGGCACTCGCCATACTCTTCGGTGTCTATCCGCGCCAGCGCGGCCTTGATCGCCACCAGCTCGCGGTCGTTGCGGCGCTTGATCTCCACCGACATGGCCTGGCTCTGCATCGCATCCATGCGCGACAGCCGGCCGATACGAGCCTGGTCGAGTTCAACGACGGCGGTCGCAGCTTCATTCGTCGCGGCGGTCGCTCGCAGGGCGTCACGGCGCGCGACCAGCAACTCGCGAAGCTCGGCGAGTTCGCCGTCGGTCAGTTCCATGTTGCTCTCCGGCGCGGCAACTCGAGACGCCGTAGCCCGGAATACCTGTTCACGACGACGACATCGATCCGGCTGCGGCCAGGATTGTCCCGACCTCCAGGTAAAGCCCCGCCGAACAGAGGCCCGCAGCGGGTCCGATACTAGTGGGTCTCGGAAACAGGCCCTCTCTGTCGCATTTCGCTCCTCTTGAGTTTTGCCCCGATGGGGCGAGATGATCCCGCATCGAGTTCTAGTAGCTGGACCGATTGTGATTCCGAAGAGGACCTTGATGCCCCGAATCGACACGGTGTCGCGTCCTGCATTCGCCGGCCTGAGTCGCGAAGAAGAGGCCTGCCTCCGGGCTCTCGGCTACATCCAGCAACAACCTCCAGCAAGGACCGCCCTCACGTGAAGATCTACTTCGCTACCACCGTGCTCGGCGATCGTTCGCGCGTAGCCGACGCTCGGCGCCTGGTCGTGGCGTTGCAGCAAATGGGGCACGAAGTCCTGACCGAGCACCTGTTCGAGGACGACGCGTTCGCGAGTGATAACCAACTCGAGCCCGAGGCGATCTTCGATCGCGATGTGGCCTGGCTACGCTCAGCCGATGCGGTGATCGTCGAAGCCAGCGGTAGCAGCTTCGGTATCGGGTTCGAGACCGGCTTTACGCTAGGCGCGCTCGAGACACCGCTCTACCTGCTCTACGACACGGTCCGGTTCGACGAGATTTCGCGGATGGCGATCGGTCTTCGCCATGAGAGGGCTCGGGTCATTCCCTACGACAACTTCGAGCAGGCCCTGGAGTTCATTCGCGCGACGTTCTAGCCGGGTCACGGACATCGCTTGGGCCGCGATAGCTATCAGCCCTGACCTCGGAATAACTGACGCAAGACTGGTACGATCCGGCCGGCGACCCGGCCTTTTCGAGAACTGACCTCACGACCATCCGAAGATTGCAGGAGACGGAATGAGTGATGCCCTGGCGAGTCTGATTGGCGCTCTGGCGACCGGTGGCGTGCGCATCGTCGATCTCACGCAGCCGCTCGAGGAATCGACGCCGGTGATCGACCTGCCACCGCCGTTCGCGGCGTCGCCGGGTGTTTCGATCGAGCAGATCTCGCGTTACGACGACGGGGGGCCGGCCTGGTACTGGAACGTCCTGCGATTCGGCGAGCACACGGGGACTCACTTCGACGCTCCGGTTCACTGGGTTACGGGCAAGGACCTTCCCGACAACACCACCGACACGATTCCCGTCGAGCGTTTCGTCGGTCCGGCGTGTGTCATCGATGTGCGCGAGCAGGTGGCCGCCGACCCCGACTTTCTGCTGACCATCGATGCGCTGGATGCGTGGGAGCAGAAGCACGGTGTAATACCGGCCCGATCATGGGTGCTCCTGTGTACCGGATGGAGCGAGCGTGATGGCCGCGAGGCCTTCCTGAATATCGGCGAAGACGGTCCGCATAGCCCCGGTTTTCATGTGGACACCGTCCGTCGACTTGCCGGAGATCGCGACGTGCTTGGAGTTGGGGTGGAGACGGTTGGCACAGACGCCGGACAGGCGGGAGGCTTCGATCCACCGTTCCCCACGCACACGCTCATGCAGGGTAGCGGCAAGTTCGGTCTGGCCAGCCTCTGCAACCTGGACCAACTCCCGCCGACAGGTGCACTGGTGGTGGCTGCGCCGCTCAAGGTCGTCGGTGGCAGCGGCAGTCCGTTGCGTGTGTTGGCGCTTGCCCCTGCATAGGCGAGGAGCACCTTCAGTGCGACCGGCTTGAGATCAGCCGAGGCGCGCAAGCGCCCATCATTGTATCGGATTTTCCGATCCGCTACTCGATTGTGATCTGGATTTCCTTGGTGAGCAGCGAATGGTCCGGTCCATCGATAACGCGATGTTCACCGTCGGCCACCTGCAGGCAGAGTCGATGGACGCCGGGCTCGAACTGCATCTCGATGTCGTCGTTACCGGTGCCGAAGTGAATGTACGAGGGGTTCCCCGCGACGATGAGATCGCCGGCGGCAGCGCAGTCCGCGTCCACGGCGAGATGGTAGTGACCCTCGCCGGGACGCGCCACGAGCGGATCCTCGATCGGCACGATCGCGAAGGCATTCACCGTGAAGACGAACTCCACAGGGCTCGCGTAGGTGCCCCCGTCCTCTACGGTGGCGAAGAAGACTTCGCGGATAGCGGCCAGGTTCACCTCCGGCGCTGTCTCCGGTGCCTCGGACTCAGCTGTCGCCGCCGAGTCGCTCTCAGCAGCGGGCTCCTCGGTGGCACAGCCGGTCGCAAACAGGGCAACAATGATCGCTGCGCACAGCAGCGGCGAACTCGCTCGGGGACGCACCAGGGCGTCGGCCCCTTTCGCATGGGTCCTCATGGGAAGCCTCCAGAATCTCTCAGTGGAGTGGCCTGTCCGGATCTTGAGTCAGTGTGGCATTCTAGTATCGGCAAGAGGGTCCCCATACTTTCAGGCAAGGAGGACATCATGTCCAGACTCCCACGGAGTCTCTTTACGCTCGGGATCATCCTCATCGCGGTGCCCACCCTCGCGAGCGGCGCCGCGGCCCACAAGGGGGCGCTGAAGCCGAACTTCTGCCATGTGTGGTCGTTTGATGGCGGCGGCACCTTCAACGCGGCCGTGACGCACAGCCACAAGAAGAACGACATGTACCAGATCGTCTGCGAGCCGGGCGGCGACGTCTGCTGGGCGTTCTCGTTCAACACCGGCAATGGCGGCACCATGCTGACGGCTGGACTCACCGAGGGCGACTGGGAGTGGTGGGTCTGTGCTTGGGCTGACAACAGCGGCAAGACCAAGTATCAGGCGTTCGCTGAAGTTCCTGGCGCCGACCTGGCACGCGTGAGCGGGCTCTCGAACGAGCCGGCCGAGGTCGATCTCGGCAGTGAGGCAGCCCCGGCTGGCGTGCGCAGGCAGGCGCTCCGACTGCACGAACTCGCCGGCCGCTAGTCGCGCTTCAAGGCCGATGCTTGGCCCGATCTCCGTCTCCTTGACGTGCCATTTGATTGCCGGTACATATCGGGCTAGCGCCAGCGAGGGGTGTTCCGATGGTCTCTGCGAAGACAGCGAAGCGAGTGGCGGCTCTTGCGGTCGTAGCTGCGTCTGTCGGGTCTCCTGCTCGCACCCCTATCGCGGAACCACAGGAAGCTCTAGCGGCCCCGGGCCGTAAGGTCGTGCTGGCGGAGTTGTTTACCGGCACCGAGTGCCCGCCATGCGCGGCGGCGGACACCGGCTTTGAACGCATCCTCGACGCGTTCAGCCGCGATGAGGTGGTCGTTCTCCAATACCACCTCGACATCCCGGCACCGGATCCGTTTTCCACTGAGGACGCAGAGGCACGTGCCTACTACTACATGGCGGATCCCCAGGCGACGGGCGACCAGGCGAGGTGGTCGGTGTCGTTGCCGCGGGCTTTCTTCGACGGGCGCGAGGGGATGGCTAGCGGCGGCCCACGTGGGCAGGGCGGCGACTTCTTCCGCCGCGCCCGCGACATCATCGAGCGGGTCGTCGTGGTTGCGCCGACATTCCGGCTGGATACGCGGGCCGGGTTGGGGTTTGAAGGGGGTCGGGTGCAGGTGACGGTACGAACGAGCCGGCCCGAGGGCGGTGTCGATCTGCGTCTCCACATGGTCCTGTACCGCGACAAACTGAAGTATCGGGGCGCCAATGGGGTCTCGCAGCATCGTTACGTCGTGACGCAGATGCTCGACGGGCCCAGGGGAGCGCGGCTCGCAGAGGGGCAGTCGGTGACGGTGGTCAAGAGGCTGCCGCGAGAGCAGATGCAGGCGGCTGACACGGGCCTGGTCGTCTTCGTGCAGGAAGCCGAGTCGCACCAGGTCCACGACGTGAGATTGATCGAGTTCGGCGAGCACCTTCCTGACGCCGTAGCCGAATTCAATGAGGGCGCTCGACGCGCTCGGTCAGGCGACTTCGCGGCGGCGGCGGGCCATCTGGAGACGGCCGTCGAGATCGACCCGAACTCGGCGCGGGCGCAGGGCACTCTAGGCGCGGTTCACGCGCGTCTCGGCCGCAGCGAGCAGGCATGTGTCGCGTTCGAGCGTGCACTCGAACTCGACCCGCGTCTGGCGACACTGCACTGGAACCTCGCGCAGCTGTACGCCACGCGCCAACTGGCTCCGGAAGCCATCGGGCACCTCGAGGCCTTCCTGGCGGAGGAACCCTCGGATGAAAGGGCCGGCGAGGCACGGGCCCTTCTGCGGAAACTGCGCCAGTAGGGTTCTCCGGAGCACTTTTCCCCGGGCAGGCAGGCGAGGAAGGCGAGCCCGGTAGCCGCATTGAGGGAGCCATTTCGATGGGAGACTGGCCTCCGAATACACCCGATGGAGGTGTCCGCTGGTACGGCGGCACGGTCGCGGCAGGTTGCAAAACAGTGCCACGTGGCGTATTCCTGTGGGCCACTAGAGCCGTCCCCCGAACCCCGTGTCCTCGTCTTGGCCGATAGACCCCGCCCGGAATCTGGCGAGACAGGTTCCTCAGCAGAGGAGACCTGTGACTTCGGTGAAGTGCGTCTCGACCGTCGACGCGTTGCGCGCATGCTGGGTGCGACTGCGCTGGGAGCGGCGACATTGGGCCGCAGCACCGGCGCGTGGGGGCTCGCGACCCAGGCTAGTGGAGCCAAGATCCCGCCTGGGTACCTGGCGGACTTCGACAACGATGGGAGAATCGGAAGGAAAGACGAGCGTACGCTGAGCGCCGCCATCGGCAGCCGGCGAGGTTTCGATCTCGAGCCCGCAGAGGGCTACGATCCGCGCGCCGATTTCTTTGCCCGGATGCGGGTAGGCGAGGCGGAACTAGACTCGATTCGCGCCCTCCGGCAGCTCGGTGAGCCGATTGGCCAGCAACCGGTCACGGTGGCCTGGCACTACGGCTGGTACGGCAGCAGACACCGCCCGGCGACCACCTCGGGATACCTCGGCGGTCCCTACCGGTCATCGGACCCGGAGGTTGAAGGCGAGTTCAACCGCCTGAAGAACGAGTTCGGCATCAACGTCGACGCGCTGTCGTGGATCAATCGCCGCGTTAACCCCCGCAATGTTCGCGCCTACAAGAAGGGCTACCTGAGGGCGCCGTCGCTTGGCACGCGGCACACGTGTTTGCTCTACGAGAGTTCGATCAACCTCGGGGATGGCAGCGGCCGCGTCAGTTTCGCTCCCGAGAGCACCCGCAACGGGCTGATTGTCGACTTCGATGAGATGGCCAATTTCCTGATCAGAGCTCGGGACAGGTCGCCCGCCCGGATATTCGAGATCGGCGGCCGACCCGTGATCTTTCTGTATGCCTCGCACATTTGGGGCCATCCAGACCGCATGCCGGAAGAGCTCCGGATCATCGATGACGTCATCGCCGTTGCCAGGGAACGCTTCGCCAACATATATGGCGCGCCGCCGTATCTGGTTGGCGAGGAGATGATCCTCAGCAGCGAGGATGAGTTCGGCGTAGATCGCGCGAGTCGTAGCCGTAACTTCGATGGCCTGTTCGTCTACCACCACGTCACTACCCCCGACCGCAAGCACGGGACCGTGCTCGGGGCCGACTACGCGCACGGAACGCAGGGACTGCTGCGCGACACGCTAGCGGCGATCACGCCGCTGACCAATCGGTTCACCGGGGCGCCACTGCGCGTATTCCCGAGCCTGGCGGCAGGCTTCGCCAAGAAAGGGTCGCCGAGGTTGTGGGTCACCCGCAAGGGCTATCGCGACTTCCTCCGAGCGATGGACCAGTACTGCAGGGAGACCGGATTCGGCTCGTCGACCAACGGTGACTTGGAGCTCTTCCCGATCTACACGGTGGGATCGTGGAACGAGGAGTCGGAAGGTCACGCGCTGTTCCCGGCGAGCTTCAATCGATCCTTGAGGGAGCTCCGATACGGCGGATTCGACCTGGCGTTGGGGCACAAGGAGGTGTTCGGCTGGAACACCTATGCGAACAAAGAGATTGATCTGGGCTTCTAGCTGCCTGGAACGCTCGATCGCCGTCCTAGATGCCGAACGCGTAGCGCAAACCGATCTCGAAGCCCTCGCCGTGGACCTGTCCCAGAGCCAGTTCGAGGGGCGAGAAGCGCGGCTGCTGCCATTCGATCCAGGCGCGCAACTCGCGGTTCAGCCGCACCGTCGCCGCTATCGTTCGATCGATGGACAACAACCCACCGGCAGTGCTGATTTCGCCGTACTCGAATTCGAAGTCGAGGAAACGCACCGCGGACTCGTTCGTGCTCCAGGGCGGCGCGATGGGCCAGGGGACGCCCACCAGAAAAGAGACCGAGCGGAAGCGGGTGCCGAGCACGTCGGCGCGGGTCTCGGCAACATGCACGCCGAGTTGCGGCAGGTCGCGGTCGGCGACGGTCGCCGCATAGAGCGCGGCCGACTCGTCGCGAAGCGCGGACCGATGCCGCGAAACACCGGCGACTTCGCGCAGTCGTCGCATGCCGGCGAGCGCATACGAGCGACGTTCGTTCAGCCCGAGTTCCCACCCCGCATCGACTAGCTCGTACACGCGTGGCGCTGCGCTCCCACCGCGCGGAAACCGGTACTTGCGACCGAAGAAAGTCACACCTGCCGAGAACTCCTGGTTCGTGCTCTTGATGCCGAGGTGAGAGGCGAACTGCCCGGCGGCGTCGACACGTAGATTGGCTAACGGGGTGTAGGCCACGCCCAGGTCGGCCCCGATGACGTCGGCAGGGAATCTCCCGCCGGTCTGGTCCCACCATCCTTGTGCCGTCACGGACAATCGGCCGACGTATGCGAGGGAAGCGACCTGTACGCGGTGCTCGTTGAACTCGTCGCCGGAGGGTGAGCGCCAACTCCGGATCGTCGTGGAGGCCAGGACGTCGAGCCACGTCGCATGCTGCCAGGCGACTCCGACATCGGCCGAGTACCGCAACTGCGACAAGCCGAAGCGCTCTTGGGCCTCGGTGTCGCTCATGCCACCGACACTGACCTCGAGATCTCGACTCAGGCGCGCGATGACGCGGCCACCGACACGCCAGGCGCCATCCCGAACCTGCTGGCTGGCGTGAGCCTGCAGCCGCACGCGCGCCGCACGGTATTCGACCGAGCCCTCCCTGCGGGTCTCGTCCTCGAAGTACTGCGCGTCCAGACGAGCGGACAGCAGGCTGAAGGCCCGCTGTGACGAGTCTACGCGGGCGCCAAGGAAGGCTCGGTTGCCCAGGCGCAGGCGGAAGCCACCTGCCGATGGAGTATTCGCAGTGCGGCCCAGAAACTCCAGGTCGACGAGTTGGATGGCGTCGCAGCCGCGAGCGCAGATCGGCGGCAAGAGACTGACGGCGAAATCGGGCAGTGGCGAGTCGTAGCGCAGATCGTCGTAGTCCTGCGCAGTGGCGCGGTGGGCCGCGCCCATCGCCACCAGAATCAGGACCAGTCGCACCAAAGGTCGTAGCCTCACAGCTGAGCCCGTGCTTCATCGAGCAAACGCTGGTCGCTCTCCGTTGGCAGGTAGCGGCGCACGTCGGGCACCAATCTGGAATAAGGGAGGATCGGCCGGCCCGCCGCCGCTGTGTGGACCAGGTCGATGAGATGCGCGTAGAGCGCATCCGATTCCACACCGCGAACGAACCCCAGCTCGGCCTCGGCGATCGAGATCAGCCGGAAGGTGTCGGGCTGGGAGTCGAAAAGGTCGAAGTAGAATACCCGCTCCACTTGCGGCAGCCCCTGCAGCATTGGCAGGGTCCGCAGATACCAGTCGAGATGGTTGGCCGTGCCAATCACGCCCGCCTCGGTTACCCACACGGGACGCTCGAGTGCTTGTGGCAGCAGCGGGATTACGCGCTCGTCGTAGACGTGGACAGCGATTATGTCGCAGTAGGCCTCCAGTCCGGCGCGCAGCATCCGCTCGAGTCGGATCACACCGTCGCGACCGCCCACAGGGGCGGCAGCAACGACCGGAAGGTCCGGCCGGCGAGCCTTGAGATCCAGGTAGACGGGTCGGAGGAACAGGCGAACGTAATCCTCCGGTGAGATTCCACGGAAGTTCGTCGGCTCGTTCATCACCTGAAACGTGATGTTTCCCGTTGGACCGACCCGGCGGCGGGCAGGCGCAACCTCGTCCGCGAACAGGGCTAGGTACGTATCGAGGACGACGGCGCGCTTTGCCGGGTCGATCAGCGCACGCGTGAGATCCGCCCCGGTACCGAACTGCTCCATGATCCCGACGACGTGAATGCCGAGGGCTCGCAGCGCGCGAACATACATGATCCCGGCCACGAAGTCTGGGCCGAAGTTGTTGAACGACAACGTTGTCCGTACGGTGTTGAATCCGAGCTCATACGCCTCGCGAAGCTGTATGTCGACGAGCTCTGGCACGATGACTGGCGGTGTGAAGTCCGGGACCTGGTCGAACCGTCGCAGCGGGTGGATGTTGATGCCGCCGGTGATCCGCGGCGCCAGCACTTTGCGCCTACGCCCGACAGGGAACGCGCCCGCCCGTCCGGCCAGGGCGAGCCCGGCGGCTGCCTGCAGGAAGTCACGTCGTTGCATGAGTGTGGGGTTACCGGGATCGACACGACGCCCGCACGCCGAGCACGGCGTATCAGGAGAGTCGCAGTCTTTGTGACAGTGGGGGCAGCGCATGGCGAACAGACTCTACTGCAAGTGTCCGCCAACGGGTCCCTCTTCGGGTGTTCCCGGTTGCCCGGCGGCGGCGCGAGCTGAACTCGATCGCAGTCGAGATGCTCTGGTCGCCGCGAGTCAGGGACCTGCGTGCGGAGTCCCGTTCACAGATCGGACGGTCCCACTTATCGAGCCGACCGGGATCCGCACTTGTGGGCGGAGGGGTGGCCATCGAGCATGTCCAGGTAGCCGCGCCTCGCCCATACTCGCCACGGCCAGGGCGTTTGCCGACGAATGTCCGTCGCGAATCCGTAGATCTCAGGAGAGAGCGCGTATGCTCCCCACGACGCCGATCCGAACATACTTGTTTACCCTCGTGGCGCTGGGCGCCTGCTCTACAGGGCCCGCGGCAGATTCGGCTGGGCCGAGCGCTGCGCCGGAGATCGCGATGTTCCGCGGCGGGCCCGCACACGTCGGTGTGTATGAGACCGAGGGGGTAGAGCAGGAACCTACTGCTCTGTGGAAGTTCAAGACGGGCGGTCGAGTGCTCTCATCGCCAGCGGTGATCGGCGGGAGAGTCTACTTCGGTAGTGACGATGGCGCTCTGTACGCCGTCGACAGCCAAACTGGCGAACAGGTGTGGCGGTACCAAACCGAGGGGGAGGTGCGATCTTCGCCAGCCGTAGTGGGTGACCTCGTCTACTTCGGCAGCTACGACGGCGGTTTCTACGCGCTGCATGCCGAATCGGGCGAGCTCGTATGGCGATTCCACACGACAGGCGAGCGTCGCTGGCGGGCTGCGGGCCTCGACTGGATGACCCCGGCGGACCAGGTGCACACAGATCCCTGGGATTTCTTCCTTTCCTCGCCGGTAGTCGCAGATGGCGTTGTCTATTTCGGCACCGGCAAAGGAAGGCTCTACGCCCTGGATGGTCGCACCGGCGATGAGCGCTGGGTGTTCGAGACAGGCGACACGGTCCACTCTTCTCCGGCGGTAGTCGACAGCACGGTTTATGTCGGGAACATGGAGAGCCGACTCTACGCCGTGGACGTCGCCACCGGACAAGCGCGGTGGTACTTCCAGGCAGGGGTGGACCTCGATGCGTACAACCAGCACGGGCTCCAGTCGTCGCCGGCGGTTGCCAACGGCGTTGTCTACATTGGGGGCAGGGATGGAGGTGTGCATGCCGTCGACGTCCGAACCGGCGAAGCCTTGCGAAAGTTCGACACCAAACGCTCCTGGGTGCTCGGCTCAGTTGCCGTCGCCGACGACCGTGTGTACTTCGGTACATCCGACACCGCCGTGCTGCGCGCGGTTGACGCCGCCAGTGGGGACAACGTCTTCGACGTCCCTGTCGGCAGCTGTGTCTTTTCGTCGCCCGCCCTCGTCCGCCAGACCCTCTACGTAGGCACTTGCGCCGGTGAGCTACTAGCGGTCAGCTCGATCGACGGTGTCATCCGGTGGCGGTTCCGGACGGACGCCAGCGTGGAAGACCGGCACGGCCTCCTGGGATCCGACGGCGAACTGAATAGAGGCAAGCTGTTCGAGGGCGAATACACGGCGGAGACCGCCCCGGCGATCGTCGAGCGGCTACTAGACCTGGGCTCGCTGCTGTCCTCGCCAGTGGTTCAGGACGGAGTGCTCTACGTGGGAAGCGCCGACGGCTACCTCTACGCGCTCGTCAGCCCCTGAACACCAACGGCGCGCCTTCTGACCGCGGACATGGACCCCGCTTCAAGAATCACTACTCTTTGGTAGGACAGTTCGCGCTGCGTACACCTCCGTGGGCGCGACAGCGGGAGCGGCGTCACCGTTCGTAGTACACCGCGTCGATCGGTCGCGGCTCGGTCTGATAGTCCTGACTCTTGTAGGGGTACGCCGGACGGGGCTTCGACGTGATGAACGCCGCGATCTGCTGCGCTTCCTCGTCGGAGAGCACGCCGGGGTTCAGGTACGGCATCATGAACCGAATGATCCCGGCCAAGGTGTAGACGCGCGCGGCACCAGCCCCGTCGTTCCATGACAGAGGCCCCCACAGCGGTCCGGCCTTCTTGTCCCCGATCCAGACGCCCTGGCCGTCCTCCCCGTGGCACTGCACGCAGTGCTCGATGAAGAGCGCCTCTCCCAGCTGCGGGTCGAGCTGGTCAAGCGGCATCAACGCGTCGGCGGGGATGCGGTTCTTTTTCCGCCAGGGCGGATTCTCGCCGTCGGCATGATCCCGAGACAGCCACCGCAGGTATGCCGCGAGCGCCACGATCTCCTCGGTGTCCGGGGTCGGTGTCACCCGTCCGGCCGGTAATGCGCGGACCCCGCCAACGTCCTCAACCTCGTTCGTCGCGTTCATGCTTCGCATGAAACAGCCGACGATGCGGTCCTCGAGGCTAAAGTCCACTCCCGCGCGGCGGTTGTATTCAGGGAACATGCCGGCGGAACCGACAAGGGGAAGGGCCAGATTTCGCTGCCCGGCATTGAGGTGACAATTGCCGCACGACATCTCGCTCGGTGTCAGCCGGGGTGCCTCGGCCGGAGTGCGCATGAAGAGGCGATAGCCCCACCGAACCCGCTCGCCTTCCGCAGACCCGTCGAGCATGGGGTCGGCAAGCGGATTCTCCGGAACGTCCCAGGCGGACACCATCGTGACCGACGCGGGGACAAGCGGACCATCCAGCTCGTACGGACGAGTTGCCGGATCGAACGGCGTGACCAGGGCTTGAGCTGGCATCGCCGTTTCGGGTTCCGGGGTCATCTCCTCCAGTTCATCGTCCGCGTCGGGCGGCGCGCACGCCGCGACCAATGCCAGCGCTACGACTGCGAGCACGAGAGTCGTGGAACGAGGCACCGCCGCCGATCGCTGGCAACCGTCAATACATGCTGGCAACAGGTGACGCACCCTAGCCGGCGTAGAGGAGGCTGTAGCCGTACTCCTGTGCCCGGGTCGTCGCCATGACGCCGGCCGAAACGAAGTGACTATTCGGAATGGCGTTGGCCACCAACTCCTCGTAGACGTCTTCCGCCGTTTGGCCGGTCGCTTCCGCGATGAACCCGGAAAAGAACCGCGTTGCCGCCGCGCACACGGCGAACTGAGCGCCACGTTCGACCTGCTGCGTGATGGTGTTGCCGAAATTCGGCAGCGTCATCCCATAGTCGGGGTTATCCAGGAGATTCGTTGTGGGGTGCGCCTCAGTCTTGGGGTCGGTGAAGTTCACCAGGTTGCTGAGGACTTCGCCGTACTTGGCCCACATCGCGTCGTTGTACGCGAAGACTGTGCTGAAGTGCCGGAAGCAGACGACGATGGCGAGGTCGCTCGCGTCGATCGAGTACGCGCCCTGATTCGCTCGGTAGAGGTTGTTGGCATACAGAACCGCTTCGGCTCCTCCGGGGGGCGTTGCCGAATCGATGAACACTCGGTGTTGACCGGGTAGCTCGTCCATCCACGCATCCAGTTCATGGCGAGTGGGGCTGAACCCGTCCGCAGCCCCTTGGGCGCGCGCGACAGAGGGTGTGAGCGCGAGGGCGGGAACCGCCGCTCCGATTCCGGTCATCAGCGAACGACGCGTCCATATATCGTTTTTCATGGGTCCTCTGTTCTCCGCGTGCTATTGGCGGCTTGCTCAATGTTCGTCCGATCGGGAATGGCCGAGGACGGGCGCCACTGTAACCTCAGATACACCTGCGAACAACGCGCGTCGCTTCTGGCAGGGTTCTGGCGGGGCCCGGCGGAGGGGTTGCACGTCGCTGGACGCACGAAGGGCCGAGGCGTGCTGCCCCGGCCCAACTTTCAATTCGATCCGGAGAGTCCTAGGAAACTCGGACGTTCTCTGCGCGCGGCCCCTTGTCGCCGTGGCCAACGTTGAACGTGACCTCCTGGCCCTCGCGCAGGTCGTCGAAGGCGCAACCCTCGCATGCCGACATGTGAAAGAAGAGTTCCTCCCCGCCGTCCTGAGCGATGAAACCGAATCCGCGGTCCGTGAGTTTCTTGATCTTACCGTCAGCCATTCCGCTACCTGCTTGTTGTGTTCGCGTCGACCATCATCCGCTGAAAATGCAGACGTGCCACTGCGAGTGACGAATGCACGCATGTGTGTGCCCCCTAACAATACAGCCCGATCGCCCCAAAGTGATGACAACATCCGCTAAGAGGCGATTCCGTTCTGGTCCACCAAGTTCGAACGGGCGCTCGCTGGCAAGCTGCGACGTCGAAAGGGCGGGGTTGTTGTGGACGTCGACCAGCCGTCGTAGGGGTCGCCCGCGACCCGGCCTATTCTCCGCGCAGCGCGCGCACCGGGCCGCCGCGTGTGGCGCGGTTGGCGGGCAGGTACGCTGCAACGCCCGCGACGACGGCCAGCACCAGCGCCATCCCGCCGTAGGTCGCGGGGTCGTCGGGCTGGACCTCGAACAGCACGCTGTTGAGTGCCCCCGAGAGGGCCCAGGCGCCCATCAGCCCGACTCCCACCCCAACGGCAACTGGAGTCGATCCCAGTCGTGGAGCTCGTCGCCGGGGCCCTGGGTGCCATAGCCGTCCTCGCTATGTTGGTGGCCTGGTGGGGCTGGTCGCGAGCGGTTACCCAGTGGTCAGCATTCCAGCCGCGATACCCGTCACCGTCTCGCGGAACAGTTGCGCTTCCGCTTCGTTCCACTCGGTCTTGGCGAGAAGCTCGATCTGGAGCAGGTTCAGCGGGTGGATCATCGGCGCACGGTAGCGGATCGACTCCTGCAGCCACGGCCGGCCGGGCAAGAGCGTGTCGGAGCCTCGCGCTTGCAGGGCGAGATCCATGGCCGCCTCGTAGTCCGCGCTAAGCTCCTCGATCAGTTCCGTCGGCACGTTGTCGGCGAGGGCTCGCCTGTAGCGTCTCCACAGCGCCCGCTCGGTCTTGGCCAGGGTGAAGGAGAGCAGTCGGGTGTAAGAGCGGAACAGCGGGTCCTCCCGGCATGCCTCGTGCAGAGCGTCCTTCGGGGTCGTCTCGAATCCAGGCCCCTCCTGCCACTCACGCCAGGCGTCGCCGGTGCCCAGCCATGCGTGGACCAGCAGTCGGGTCTGGGTCCAGCAGAGGACCCACGGGATCGCCCGCAGCTCTTCGAGCCCACCTCCGCCGCGCCGCGCCGGTCGCGAGCCGATCGTGAGTTCTTGCAGTCGGGTGTAGGGGGTAGCGGCGGCGAGCAAGGCGCGGAACGCGTCAGACTCAACTCGCGCCGCGAAGCTCGCCTGGGCGGTACGCGCCAGGTCTCGTGCAAGATCACTGACGCCACGGTATGGAGGCGGGTTCGACTGCACCTCGGCCACCTTCCCGACGAGGCTCCGCAGAATCTCAGGAGTGGCCAGCGTTCGTTCGACCATCTCGCCCTGGAGCGTGTACTTGTAGGGCGTCCGGGCTCGTTGCGGCCAGGTCGCGACGAGGTCCTCGATCCGGCCACCGCCCCGGCCGACGCTGCCGCCGTGGCCGTGGAAGAACAGCGGCGTTATCTCCTCCGCCTCTGCCCAGTCGACGATCCGGCGCATGGTGCCGTGAAGAGCGACTCGGCTGGCGAGCATGCCCATGCGCTTGGCGGTGTCCGAGTAGCCGAGCATGACCTCCAGGTGGCCGCGCTCGCGGGCGGCGCGACGGAAAGACGCGTCTTCCCACGTGTCGCGCAAGATCGCCGGCGCCCGGACCAGTACGTCGGGCAGCTCGAACAGCGGGATCACCGGGAGGGCGGGTCCATCGAACACCTCTTGGACCAGTTGCTGCGCGTCGAGCAGATCGCCAGCCTCCGACGTCATGCTGACGACCATGGCCCGCGCGTACGCATCAACGCAGCCGCCTCGGGCGATTTCGCGGACGCGCCGCATCATGTGTGCGATCGGGTCGTCGGTGGCGAAATGGCCCCTCTCCTCGCGGAGCTCCAGGGGCACGACCAGCGCCGGAAAGACCTCCAGCAGTGTGGCCAGCCGG
>JAJCXT010000022.1 GCA_029263295.1 Acidobacteriota bacterium
AATACCTGCGCACGCGCTGAACTCGACACGGGTCGTAAGACTGGGCCAATACCGGTTCCTTACTGTGAGAGGCACAGGGGACCCTGCGGACGGAGGCAGACATGGCGCAGCGAACACTTCTGGCCGGCGGCGAGGTACTGCTCGTAGACCGACTCGCGGGTGCGGCCGCGTTCGTTGATGTCGCGCTCCAGCCGCCGCATGAAGCGGATGTCGGAATGGGTGTCGACGAAGATCTTGAGGTCCATTACCTCGCGCAGCGCTGACTCGGCGAGCGCGAGCACCCCCTCGACCAGGACCACGGGTTTGGGTTCGATATGGTCCGTCTCGGTACGGCGATTGTGGCGGGCGAAGTCGTAGCGGGGAATCTCGACCGCTGCGCCGTGCATGAGCGCGTGCAGATGTTCGACCAGCAACTCTGTTTCGAGGGAGTCGGGGTGGTCGTAGTTAACTTCCTCGCGTTCTGCCTGCTCGAGGTGCGACAGGTCCCGATAGTAGGAATCGTGCAGAACATGAGCACAATGCTCCTCGCCGATCTCGCCTGCCATCGCCTGCGCGATGGTCGTCTTGCCCGACCCGGAACCGCCGGCGATGCCGATGATCAGCGGGTGCCCCTCGCGGTCGGCCGTCACTCGTTCTCGGCCTCGTCGTTGGCCGCCTGTGGGTTCTTCACGTACATGTCCATAAAGTCGAGGAAGCGCTTCCACAGATCCAGGTAAGACTCGATGGCGCGCGGGCCGTGCGACTCGTAGGGGTACTCGTACAGAACGGCGTTCTTGTCGAGACCCTGAAGCGCCTGCATCATGCGGCGCGACTGGATGGGGAACGTGCCCGTGTTGTTGTCGTTGCCACCGTGGTACATGAGCAGCGGGGTGTCGATGTGGTCGGCCTGGAACAGGGGCGACATCTCCAGGTACACGCCCTGCGCATCCCACAGGAAGCGACGTTCTGCCTGGAACCCCATGGGCGTGAGCGTGCGGTTGTAGGCGCCGTCGCCCGCTATCCCTGCCTGGAAGAAGGGAGTATTGGCGAGCAGGTTGCCGGTGGCGAAGGCGCCGTAGCTGTGTCCGCCGTGGCCGATGCGGTCAATGTCCACCAGCCCCATGTTGTCGACAGCGCGGATCGACGCGTACAGCGAGTCGCTCAGATCCTGGATGTAGTGGTCGTTGTAGGGCTCGCCGATGATCGGCACGTCGGGGTAGACGAGGGCGTAGCCCTGGGTCATCCAGAGTCCCGACCAGCGCAGGTAGCTGACGTGCGAGAACGTGTTGCGGATACGGTCGCGCATCGCGTCGCGATGATATGCCTTGTCGTTGTTGTACTCGCTCGGGTAGGTCCAGAACAGGGCCGGCACCGGCGCGTCGCCCTCCTGCCAGCCGACCGGCATCGAGATGCGGGACTGGATGGCGAGCCCGTCGCGGCGCGTGAATACGAAGTCGCGCCGCTCCGCACCAGTGACCTCCGGGAAGGGGTCGATGTTGTCGGTGAGTTGCTGGGTGAAGCCGTCGCCGTTGGTCCACTCCCAGGAATCTGGGAACATTGTCGGGGACTCACGTTCGACGATCAGTCGACCCATGTCGTCGTCGAGTGCCACCAGCGGGGTCTCGTGGATCTCTGACGAGCCCTCGAAGACCCGCACCGCGTCGGACCCATCGGCCGGCAGCCTGTCGATGAACGGGCGCGGCCGGAAGTCCTCCTGATAGCCGGCGCCCTGCAGGAATACGGCGGCGCCATCGGCCGCCATATGTACCGCGGCGTTACCGTTGGCGTCGTGGTCGAGCATCAGGTCGCCCGGCAGCGCGAGCGGGTCCTGAGGATCCCAGGGGCCGGCGAGGCGCACCGGGTCGGAGGCCGTGGCGCCGAGGTCCCAGCGTTGCAGCGCTCGCTTGCCACCGCCGAGCGCCGCTTCGGCGAAAGCGTGATCGGCCTCGGCGCTGAAACCGAGGCCGCTGAGGGACTCCTCGCTGGCGATGATCGCGTTGGCGGTGTCGAGATCGAAGGGCGGCGCCAACCTCAACACCTGATCCATGGGTTCGTCGTCTTCTTTCTCGTCGGCTTCCTCGCCGTCGGTCTGGCCGGCCGCCGTCGCAGGCTCGGCGGCATCCTCGTCATCGACGGCCTCGCGCTGTAGCCAGGCCAGCCCACTGCCGTCGGGGAGCCACTGCACCTCGCGCGGCAGGTCGCGGCCGGCGTCGCGCGCGCGCCCTTCCTGCAGAGGCCGTTCTCGAATTGTCGCCAGTACGGCGCCGTCGGCGCCACGAACCTCGAGGACCGTACCGAACGAGCGCGAGCTGACCAGCGGCGAGAGGGGCTCGACGATGCGCTCGGTGAGGATATGGACGCCGTCCGGGCTCAGCGCTACCCGTGTGAACATGCCGGGGTCGCCGAGCGCTGTCGCCGAACCGTCGTCGCCCACTCGGGTCAGCTGCGAGGTGGTGTAGTAGCGGAACAACGCCTCCTCGTGAGCGTCCTCGAGCAGGAACGGGTAGGTCGGGTTGGGTTTGGCCGCGCCGCGTGTGCTGCGGACGACCGGCCCCCTGGCGGTGCCGCGCTCCGGAGTTGCCCCGCGATCACCGGGCACGGCCAGCGTGATGACGCCACCGTCCGGGGCGGCCTGCATCATCAGCGACATGCGCGGTGTGCGGCGTTCCACGCGCGTGGCCAGCGTTGCCTGGATCTCGATCGTGCCCAGGCGATGGGCGCTACCACCGGCCACCTCGGCCGTCCAGAGCTCGCTCGTTTCCGGACCATGCCGAACTACGGCAAGCGCGGTGCTGTCTGCCGACCAGGCGAAGTCCGAGTAGAAACTGTCGTCGGGGAGCTCGAGGGCGTGCTCATCTCCAGTCTCGAGGTCGAAGATCGATGCGCCGGTGACGCCGTACGTATCCAGCCGCCAGGTACGGTTGCGCTGGCCACGTAGCTCGAGACCGGCGAGACGCTGGGTGGGCTGCCCCATGCTCGCGACCGTCGACAGTTCGGTGTAGCGCGGCACGAGGAAGTACCGCCCGTTCGGCGACTGTGCGTTGAGCGTCGCGTAGTTCTTGTCGCGCGTGAACAGTTCCTGCACCGACTCCGACGGCAGTTCGTAGACGCTGTCCCATGGGGCTTCGGCTGGCGATGGTGCCTGCTCTTCCTGAGCGGTGGCGAGCGTCGAGCCGGCGACGAGGGACAGAACCAGACCGACGGCGAGCAGGCGCAACTTCGAATTCATGAGGACCTTCTGCTGGGTGAGGGGACGGGGCGGTCAGCCCGGCACACAGTCAGAAACGGTATCCCACCAGCAGCATGAACGCGCGTGTCTTGGTGCTCGATTCGAGAGTCTGGCCGTTGGGCCAGGGCGACACGAAGACCCCGGTCAGGCCGATGCTCGCGCGCATCTCGACACCCCAGCGAGAGTTGGTGAACTCGACCCCGGTGCCCACCACGATCCTGATGTCGGTGTCATGCACCAACTCGTCGATTGGCCCGGCACCGATCAGGTCGAGGCGTCTTTGGGCATTGACGTCAGTGCCGGCGTCTAGTCTCACAGCCAGCCCCGCCCCGCCGAAGAAGTAGGGGCGGACCTGATCGATCTGCAGGTCATAGCGCACGGTGAGGGGGAACTCGATGTAGTCGATCGTTGTCCGCGCAGCTACACCGGACAAGCCGAAGCTGGGCGGCAGGAAATCGGGCCGGAAGGTGAAGCTCATGACGCCGACGCTGCGCTCGTAGAGCGCCTCGAACTGCAGGCTGAACCGTCCGTTGAGCGGGAAGCGAGCGCCGACGCCCGCGGCGAAGCCAGCCTCGCCGAAGCCCCCTGCATCGATGGAACTCCCCCCGAAACTCCCCGAACTGTTGCCGAAGATGCCGAAACCCGACATCACCAGGCCGGCGCGGGCTCGGAATTCAGGCGGGTCAGCGGTGGCCGCGCTGGGTAGAACGGCGGCCAGCGCGCCGATGACGAGCAATGAGGCGATCTTCGTGCGATTCACGATGGTGTTTCTCCCGCTGCGGGTAGGGGACCCTCGCTCGATTTCTCAACGGACAATAGCGGTTCGTACTCGGCGCAGTCCATCACGGGCAGCCGCGGATAGCGCTGCAGCGTTGTGTGGCCGTCGGCCAGGGCACACCTCACGAATCCTGAGCCGCGACGGCTCTTCACCCGGACGCAATGGCGGCAGCTGGCGCAAAGTCCGACGCTGACTGGCGAGCCCATGGTGGTGCACGGTGGAGGAACGGATACTCTGCATTGTAGCGGGGCCTGTGCGCCCTGAGGATCTTGTTCAGGTTGCCCTCAGGATTGCCGACAATGACTGACCCAGCTTGGATCGACACGGTTGCCGAATCCGACGCCGACGATGAACTCGGCAAGCTCTACGAACGCGTTCGCGACCCGGTATCCGGCACGCTCGATCACATCATGATGGTGCATTCGTCCCATCCGGCCGGCCTACGGGCGCATTTCGACATGTACACCGCGGTGATGCGCGCGACCGCCGGCCTGCGGGGCGCGGAACGCGAGATGATCGCCCTGGTGGTGTCGCAGCTGAACGCCTGTCACTACTGAATCACCCATCACCGGCGCGGTCTGCGCCGGAAACTACGCGACGACGGGCTCGCTGAGCGGATCGAAGCGGACTTCCGTACAGCAGGTCTCGACGCGCGGCGCGAGGCCATGCTCGAGTACGCGACAAAGCTGACGCTACGGCCGTCTGAGGTCACTCAGGACGACCTGGGCCCTCTGAGGAGCGTCGGCTTCGACGATGGGGATATTCTGGCGATCGTCGAGGTAGCCGCCTACTATGCCTACGCGAATCGAATCGTCGATGGCCTTGGAGTGAGTGTTGAGTGACTCCCCGCTTCTGTCGCTGGTGCCTGCGTGGCGGCACGACGAAGACGAGATGGTCGCTGAGACACGAATCTTCACGCTCCGGCGTCGTCGTGGCACTTCGCCGACACGGCCCGGTCAGTCGGGTGAGTTCGTCTACCTGGATTCGGCCGATTGGGTCAACGTCATCGCGGTCACTCCTCAGCGTGAGGTGGTGCTGATCGAACAGTTCCGGCACGGCACTGGCGAGGTCACGCTGGAGATTCCCGGCGGCATGGTCGACCCGGGCGAAGATCCGCTCGAGGCGGGCGTCCGTGAGCTGGCCGAAGAGACTGGCTATGGATCAGAACGATGCGAACTGATCGGCGCCGTGACTCCGAATCCGGCGATTCTCAACAATCGCTGCCACACGGCGCTGGTCGAGGATGCGACGGAGCGGGGACCCTGTGCGCTCGAGACGCACGAGGAGATCGGCGTGCGACTGGTGCCGCTCGATGACATCGGGCGCCTTATTGGCGAACGCCACATCCACCACGCGCTTGTTATCGCGGCGTTCCATCACCTGGCCTTACGCGAGCAATTCGGATGAGAATTCGCGCTCGCTCAGCCACCATCCTTGCCGTGCTGGCTGTGGGCGCGTGTGCGGATGGCGGAGCGGGCAGCGCTGGGCCGATCGATTTGTCCTGGGAGCCCCTGGACGAGCTCAACGCCGGGTTGCCTGCCGCCGTGCGGGTCTATGCGGGAGTCGACGCGGTGGCGCCGTTGAGGGCCTGGTACGTACGCGTGCGACCGGGCGATGGCGTCGACCTCGGCGTTGCGGCGGCGGTCGATACGGATGGTGTGGAGACTGGCTCGGAGATCGCGGCGCGCACTTCGGCCCGCGTGGTGCTCAACGGCGGCTATTTCCGCAGGGGTGAGGACCCGATGCGTCACGTTGGCCTGCTAATGGTCGATGGTGAAATGGTCGAGCCGGCTGTGGACTCCGTGCTGCGCGACGGCGAGCGTTACTACGTGGCGCGCGGCACTCTGGGCTTCCTCGAAGATGGATCACCCGACATCGCCTGGGTGTCGAGCCGCGATGGCGTCCTGTACGAGTGGGACGCTCCGCCGCCGAACACGCTCGAGGCCCCCATCACCGGACTGGACTTCGAGGGGCTACGGGAATGGCCGGCGCGGCACGCGGTGGCCGCGGGTCCGGTGCTCGTGATGGAGGGAATCGAGCGCGTCACCATCGACGCCGAGGTCTTCTTCGGCACGAAGATCCCCGATCTGAATCCGCGAACGGCCGCGGGAGTGACCCTCGATGGAGATCTCATTGTCGTAGTAGTCGACGGGCGGCAGCGTGACAGTCGCGGGGTGAGCCTTGGCGAACTCGCGGGTATCATGCTCGAACTCGGGAGCGTGGAGGCGGTCAACCTCGACGGCGGCGGGTCCAGTACGCTCGTTGTCGACGGCGTGCTCGTGAACCGCCCGCTCGGGTCGCAAAGCGAGCGACAGGTCATGTCGGCGCTGGTGGTTCTGGAAGAATAGGGCGCCACGACAGCAACTCATCAGGAGCTAGTGGATGCTGCACTCGAAGATCGGTTTGGTTGCGACTCTTTGCCTGGCGACAGTCGCGTGCGGTGGTGACGACTCGACACAGATCGCTGTCGGCCAAAGGGACGTGGCCGCGGTCGCCCGAGGCATCCACGAGCGGGTGCTGACGCTGGACACGCATGATGACATTCCGCCTGATTTCGCCACGGTGGATGTCGATCCGGGCGTTCGAGACGATCGCCAACTGAATCTGCCCAAGATGCGCGAGGGTGGTCTCGACGTGGGGTTCTTCGTCGTCTACGTGGGTCAGGGCGAGAACAGCGCTGAGGGGTTTGCCGAGGCCTATGCCCAGGCCATCACCAAGTTCGACGCGATCCATCGGATGACGGACGAGATGTATCCGGACCAGATCGAACTCGCCCGTACCGCCGATGATGTCGAGCGCATTCACGCCGCGGGCAAGCTCGTGGCCGCGATCGGCATCGAGAACGGTTGGCCGGTGGGTGAGGATCTCGGCAACCTGGAGGAGTTTCACGCGCGCGGCGGCCGCTACATCACGCTGGCCCACAACGGACACAACCAGATCGCGGACTCGGCACAGCCGCGCGAGGGCGAGCCGACGGAGCAGCACGGCGGCTTGAGTGACTTCGGCCGTGAGGTCGTGGCGGAGATGAACCGCGTCGGCATCATGATCGACGTCTCGCACATCTCGAAGAACGCGATGATGCAGGCGGCCGAGCTGTCGGCCGCGCCAGTGATGGCGTCGCACTCGAGCTGCCGCCGACTGTGCGACGTGTCCCGCAACATGGACGACGAGCAACTACGGGCGCTGGCGGCGAATGGCGGTGTGATCCAGATTGTCGCCGTCGGAGACTTCCTGAAACAGCGGCCGGCAGGCGACGCGGAGACCGACAGGGAGAACGCGCCCAACGTGGCCGACCTCGTCGACCACATCGACTACGCCGTGAACTTGATCGGCATCGACCATGTGGGCATCAGTTCCGATTTCGATGGGGGCGGCGGAATTTCCGGCTGGAATGATGCCTCCGAGACCCCCAACGTCACGCGCGAGCTCGTGGGGCGCGGCTACTCGGAGGAGGATATCGCGAAGCTGTGGAGCGGTAATCTGTTGCGTGTCTGGCGGCAGGTCGAGGCGGTTGCCGATGAGATGCCGGCACGCGGCGGTGAGTAGCGTGCGCGATTGCAGAGGAGGCGTATGAGCAGGGAACCGCTCGAATCGGCCGTGACTCTCGCCGGTGTGGAGAGCACGGCGCCCGGTCAGGTAACGCTCGAGGATTCCATCCCGGCGGAGGAGGCGGAGCTTTTCTGCCCACGGGGAGGAATGAAGGCCGGCGCGACCCAGCGACTCGAGTCGGAGACCCGGGAGCTGTTGCAGCATCGCCTCCGCGCGTTGGCGCTAATCTGCATCGTGTCCTCCGCTCTCGGCACGATCCGGTTCTTCTTCACCGATCCGATGGGGGCCTGGGCGCCAGGGGCGCTCACGCTGGTCGCGGCGGCTAGCTGGGTCTACCTGCGCCGCCCCAAGTTGCCGCTCTTTGTGCTGCGCGCCGTGGGGGTGGGAATTCTCGCGGCAATGCTCCTCGCGGTGGGGGTGAACTCGTACCTACTTCTCGGTGAGGCGTTGGTTGCCGGCGACTACGCCTTCTATCGTGCCCAGGTCAACCGACTGCCGGGAATCTACATACTGTTCATGCTTGCGTACGCGATGTTCATCCCCTCGCGCTGGCAGCAGACGTTGCGGGTGGTCCTGGTGACGGTGGTGGCAGCGATGGTTCCTACCGTCGCGCTCATGTGGGCCTACAACGAGGACTTCATGGCGGCGGGAGACACCTTTCGCACAGCGGAGCAGATCAGCTTCGGCCTCCTAATGACGTTCAGTGGCGGGGCCATCGCCATCTTTGGCAGCTACATCATCAACAACTATCGTCGCGCCGCCGCCGAGGTGGGCGACGCCGGTATGTACCATCTCCTCGGCAGGCTGGGCGAAGGTGGCATGGGCGAGGTGTGGAGTGCGGAGCACCGCATGCTGGCGCGGCCGGCGGCGATCAAGATCATCCGGCCTGACCTGCTCGGAGCCACCGACGTCGCAGCTACGGCGACGAAGCGATTCCAACGCGAGGCGCGTGCCACCGCAGCGTTGCAGTCGCCCCACACGGTGCAGCTCTATGACTTCGGCGTCACGCAGGAAGGGACCTTCTTCTATGTCATGGAGATGCTGCGAGGCATGGACATGGAGGATCTGGTGAAACGCTACGGTCCGGTGCGCCCCGAGCGGGCGGTCGACCTGTTGCGACAGGCGGCGGTTTCCTTGCAGGAGGCCCACGGCCGCGGCCTCGTTCATCGCGACGTCAAGCCCGGCAACCTGCACGTAGGCGTGTTCGCAGGCAGGGCCGACTGGGTGAAGGTGCTGGACTTCGGGCTGGTGAAGTCGTTCGCCGACGATCGCGCAGGAACGGGGGGACTCACGGTCGAAGGCGTCACCACCGGCACGCCAGCGTACTTCCCTCCCGAGATGGCGGCGGGTGCTTCGGCGGCGGACGCGCGCAGCGACATCTACGCCCTGGCGGCGGTCGGCTACTGGCTCGTGACCGGGCAGTTGGTGTTCAGCGGCAACACGCCACTGGAGATGGTGCTGCAGCACGTTCAGCAGCAACCGGTGCCGCCGTCGCAGCGTACCGAGAACGTGGTACCGCCCGCGCTCGAACGCACTATCCTTGCCGGACTGAGCAAGAACCCCGACGATCGGCCGCAGAGCATGCGTGAGTTCGCGAAGATGCTCGGCGCGGCTGGAGCCGGGGACTGGAACACCGAACAGGCCACCGAGTGGTGGCGCTTACACGAACCAGAGGCGCTCGGCGCGGTCGTCTGACCTCGCGGGTCGCTGGCACGAAGATCGGAGCGGGTTGATGGGTATGTTGTTCATGGCGCATTCGGGAGTTCGCTACCTGGTCCTGCTGGCGGGAGCGGTGGCCCTCGTGATGTCCCTGATGAAGGGGCAGGACTCCAACGCTCGCAAGGCCATGGGTGCCTTCGTCGGGGCGGTCGATCTGCAGGTTCTGCTCGGCTTGCTGCTGATCATGCAGATCCCCTTCTACGGGGCGTTGATGGGGCATATCTCGCTGATGTTTGGTGCGGTGTTCGCGGGCCACGGCTTCTCGGTGGCGGCGAAGAAGAAGGAAGGCGGTGGCGGCATGCTCCGTGTGATCGGAGTGGCCGTCACGCTCGGCTTGATCCTCCTGGGCATCATGGCGATCGGTCGACCCATCCTCGGCCGCTCCATGTAGCCAATCGATGGCCGCAATCTGATGGAAAAGTTCACGCGACTGCGTGAGCGGCTCGGGCACATCGCCGACGTACAAGCCGCGCAGGCGGTGCTCTCCTGGGACCAGGAGACCTACATGCCGGCCGGCGGCGGCGAGGCCAGAGCGCACCAGCTGGCCACGCTGGGCCGGCTGGGCCACGAGATGCTCACCGACGACGAGATCGGCACGCTGCTCGAGGCTGCCGCGGCCGAGGTGGCCGGGCTGGATCCGGACTCCGACGAGACGCGCATCGTTCAGGTAACGCGTCGCGACCGTGACAAGGCCGTTCGCGTGCCGGCAAGTCTCGTGTCGGACCTCGCCAGAGCGACGGCACTAGCACAGCAGGCCTGGGCGCAGGCACGCACGCAGAATGACTTCGCTAGCTTCCGCCCACACCTGGAACGAGTACTCGAGCTGACACTGCAGAAGGCGGAGGCCCTCGGCTACGAAGAGTCTCCGTACGACGCGCTGCTCGACGAGTACGAACCGGACATGAAGGCGTCGGAGGTGACCGCGGTGTTCACGCACCTGCGCGCGGAACTCGTGCCGTTGGTCGAGGCGATCGCGGAGCGCCCGGCACTCGACGACGCGTGCCTGCGTCGAGACTTTTCGACGGCGGCGCAGTGGGCCTTCGGCGAGGCGGTGATCGCCGACTTCGGCTTCGACTTCGAACGCGGCAGGCAGGATCGATCGGCCCATCCCTTCTCCACCAACTTCGCCACGACAGACGTTCGCATCACCACGCGAGTGGTCGAGAACTTCCTGCCATCGGCGCTATTCGGCACCCTGCACGAGGCGGGGCATGCGATGTACGAGCAGGGAGTTGATCGTGGGCTCGACCGCACCGGACTGGCGGCGGGCACTTCGCTGGGGATCCACGAGTCGCAGTCGCGCCTCTGGGAGAACCTGGTGGGGCGGTCGGAGCCGTTCTGGGAGCACTACTACCCGAAACTGCAGGGTGAATTCCCCGACCAACTCGGCGCGATCGATCGCGCCGCGTTCCACAGAGCAGTGAACCGCGTGGAGCCCTCGCTGATTCGTGTGGAGGCCGACGAGATCACCTACAACCTGCACGTCATGATCCGCTTCGAACTCGAGCTGGAACTGGTTGCGGGGACCCTGGCGGTCGCCGACCTGCCGGCGGCCTGGAATGCCAAGTACGAAGAGGCGCTGGGGCTCACGCCGCCGACCGATGCCGACGGCGTACTGCAGGACATCCACTGGTCGTTCGGGCTGATTGGCTATTTCCCCACGTACACGCTGGGCAACCTGGTATCGGTGCAGCTGTTCAACCAGGCGGCGCAGGACCTCGGCGATCTCGAGGGGCAGATCGGTAACGGCGAGTTCGCGCCTCTGCGCGCCTGGCTGCAGGAGCATGTGCATCGTCACGGTCGCAAGTTCTCAGCCCAGGAATTGCTACAGCGGATCACCGGTGGCGGGCTCGATGCCGAGCCGTGGCTGGACTACGCTCGCGGCAAGTTCGGCGCGCTGTACGGGATCTGACCGCTACCTGCCTGGCAGCGCATCGCCAAATCTCGTAGCGTTGTGCATTCCCGAATCGCCCCCCACGCACCGGAGAGTCCCCATGCGTCGTCACCATCGTTCGTTCGTCGCGATCCTTGGCATCGCTCTGATGCTCGCCTTCGCCGTGGGCACGCCTACAGCTAGTGCCCAGGACGATGACGACGAAGCCCCTGGCCGGCTGTCGGCGAACGACACGCTCCGCGTCCAGAACGTTGGCGGGCCGCGCATTTCCCCGGATGGAGAGTGGATTCTGTACACCGTATCCACTCGCGACATGGACGATGAGGACCTGGCCAACCGCACCCATCTGTGGCGCGTGAGTGTCGATGGCGAGGGCAATCGTCAGTTGACGCGCGGTGAGGATTCGGCTTCGTCGCCGCGCTGGTTCTCCGACGGTGAGAAGTTCGCGTTTACCCGCACTGCCGATGGCAAGAGCCAGGTCTTTGCGATGTACACGGATGGCGGCGAGGCGTGGCAGCTCACCGAGCATGAAGAGGGCGTGCAGAGCTTCGCGATCTCGCCTGACGGCACGACGTTGCTGTTCACGGCGCGCGACCCGGAGACGGCCGAGCAGAAACGGCGCACGAAGGAGCACGACGATGCCGTCGTGATCGATGCCGAGTTCCAGTGGACACATCTGTGGAGCCACGATCTGGACAGCGGCGAGACGACCCGTCTGTCCGAAGGCGACTTCACCGTGTCGGGTCCGCGGTGGGCGCCGACCTCCGATCGGATCGCCTTCGTGACGCGCCCCACGACTCTGCTCGACGATGGCTGGAACAGCGACATTCGCGTGGTCGACGTCGCGTCCGGCGATATCAGTGTCCTGTTCGACAACCCTGGCCCGGACAGCTCCCCACGCTGGTCGCCCGACGGCTCGACGATCGCCTTCACCGCGCACCAGCAGACGGGAACGACAGTGTGGCACAACAAGCTCTACCTGATGCCGGCGGACGGTAGCGGCGAGCCCGAGATTCTGCTCGAGGACTTCGATCTCAACGTCGGTGCGCCCATCTGGGCGCCCAACGGCGCGGATATCTACTGGAGCACCGGCCAGGGCACCAAGACGAACCTGTTTTCCGTCCAGGTCAATACCGATGAGGTGCTGGACCACGCCGCGCCGAGCGGAGTCAACTTCCAGTTCACGCTGTCGCCCGACGGCGGCCGCTGGGTCTGGGTGCATGTGAACCCGTCACACCCGTCGGAGCTGTTCACTGCCCCCGCCAGCGACCTGTCGCAGGCCAGGCGCCTGACCGGACACAACAACTGGATCGACGCCGAACACATCGAACTCGCGAGCGTGGAGACGGTCACCTGGAACAACTCCGAAGGGGACCCGATCGAGGGTGTCGTGCACTTCCCGCCGGGTTTCGACGGCAGCACGGCCTACCCGTTCGTGGTGAACCCGCACGGAGGCCCCAGCGGCGCGGTAACGGAGACGTTCAACAGCGCCAACCAGATGCTGGCAGCCAACGGCTTTGTCGTGTTACAGCCGAACTTCCGCGGCAGCTCGAACTACGGCCAGGAGTTCCTCAACGCCAACCGTAACGATTGGGGAGTTGGTGACTATGACGACATCATGACCGGCGTCGACTATGTGATCGAGCATGGGTGGGTCGACCCCGATCGCATGATCGCCTACGGCTGGAGCTACGGCGGCTACATGACCTTCTGGATGTCCACCCAGACGGACCGCTTCAAGCTCATCTCGCCGGGCGCCGGGCTGACTAACCTGTACTCGATGTACAGCACCACGGACATCACCGGCTACCTGGGTTGGTTCTTCGGCATGCCGTGGGACAACGAGGAGGTCTATCGGAGACTCTCGCCGATCCGGCACGTCAAGAACGTAACGGCCAAGATTCTGATCATGCACGGTGCCAACGACGCGCGCGTGCCACCTGAACAGGCCGTCGAGTTCTATACGGCGCTCAAGGATCTGGGCAAAGACGTCACCTTCGTGTCGTATCCCCGGCAGGGGCATGGCATCCGCGAGCCACGCCTGGCATTGGACCGGTTGCGGCGTTACGTATGTGCGTTTACCGACGTTGTCGGGATGGAAGCCACCACCGAGACCTGTGCCGACGGCGTGCCGATGGTGCCGATGGATGACGATTCGGCGGAGATCGCAGCGGGCATGGCGGGCGGGCCGCAGGGAACGAGTGGCGGCATCTTCGAGGTTGTCGAACAGTAGACGCTAGTTCAGCGGCATTCCGTGCTCGGGGGATCCGTGCGCGGACTGTCGAGCGCGAGTTACTTGGGGGAGTTCATGGAGTCAGAGGGCAACACGGTCGGTCGCGATGCGCCGCTGGACATGGGGGCGGACGAGTTCCGTGAAGCGGGCCACGCTCTTGTCGACCAGCTGGCGAATTTTCTCGCGACCGCGTCGGCGCGCCCCGTCGGGCCCGACCTGACACCGCCGCAGGCTCGCAGCCTGCTCGGCGACGAGACGCTTCCGCAGGGCGGAACCGAGGCAGGGGAACTGCTGGCCCGGACAACCGAGTTGCTAGCCGACCACTCGCTCTTCAACCGCCACCCGAAGTTCTTTGGCTACATCACGTCATCGGCCGCTCCAGTGGGCGCGCTGGGGGACCTGCTCGCTGCCGTGATGAACCCCAACATGGGAGCCTGGCTGCTATCGCCGATGGCCAGCGAGATCGAGGCGCAGACGGTGCGCTGGATCGCGGAGCTTCTGCGCTATCCGACCGACTGCGGCGGACTACTCGTGAGCGGTGGCAACATGGCCAACTTCGTCGGCTTCCTGGCCGCCCGCCGGGCCGCGGCGGACTGGGACATCCGTGAGCAGGGGCTGCGCGCCGGCAAGCCCATGACCGTCTACTGCTCGGCGGGAACGCACACGTGGATCCAGAAGGCTGCCGATCTCTTCGGCCTGGGAACCGATGCCGTGCGCTGGATCACTACCGACGGGGATCTGCGCATGGACGTGGATGCACTCCGCGCCGCGATCGCCACCGACCGCGCTGAGGGCCATCAGCCTCTGTTAGTTGTCGGTACTGCGGGCACGGTGAGTACGGGCACGGTCGACCCTCTGCGAGAGATTGCCGCCGTATGCCAGGAAGAAGACATCTGGTTCCACGTCGATGGGGCCTACGGCGCGCTGGCGGCGGTGCTCGATGACGCGCCCGAGGAACTGCACGCGCTCGCGCTCGCGGACTCCGTGGCAGTCGACCCGCACAAGTGGCTCTACGCGCCGATCGAGGCAGGTTGTGCCCTCGTGCGGGACCCCAAGCATCTACTCGATGCCTTCAGCTTCCAGCCCGAGTACTACCTGTTCGGCAGCGGTGAGGACAGGCCGGTCAATTATCACGAGCTCGGGCTGCAGAACTCGCGTGGTTTTCGGGCGCTGAAGGTATGGCTGGGCCTGCAGGTTGCGGGCCACGACGGCTATGCGCAGATGATCAGAGACGACATCGAGCTGGCCCGGCGCCTATTCCAACTGGTCGAGGCCCATCCCGAGTTCGAGGCGCGCACCTGCGAGCTGAGCATCACCACCTTCCGCTACGTGCCACTCGACGGAAGCCTCACGGGCGATGCTTTGAATGACTTCAACCAGGCGTTGCTCGAAGAGCTACAGGCCGACGGTCGCTGCTATCCGTCCAACGCCATCGTCGACGGCGACTTCCTGCTACGTACCTGCGTCGTCAACTTCCGCACGCAGACATCAGATATTGACGAACTGCCCGAGCTCATCGCCTCCACCGCGCGCGAGCTGCTGCAACGAACGGAGTAGAGACCGTGATGGCCTTCCTCGCTGATCCCGCCTTCTGGGCGGCGCTGTTCTCGGTGACGCTGATTCAGGTCGCGCTGGGCGCGGACAACCTCATCATCATCACGATCCTGGCCAACAAGTTGCCTGCCAACCAACGCCCCAAGGCGATCCAGGCGGGCTTGATCCTGGCGATGCTCTTTCGTCTCATCCTGCTCGCCGGTGTCAGCTGGGTGCTCAGGCTCGCGACCGCGCCATTCTGGGATCTGGCCGCGCCGCTGCCTTTCGGCGGCTCGATGACGGCCTCGTTCTCAGGCAAGGCGATCGTGCTCATGATCGGCGGGCTGGTCCTGATCTGGAAGGGGATTAAGGAGCTGCGTGTGAAAGCCAAAGGGGTGGGGCACGAAGTGCGGCGCGGCGACAACTTCGTGGAGGTCGTCACGGTCATCGTTGCGATGAACCTGTTGTTCTCGATCGACTCGATTCTCACGGTCGTCGGGATGACGAACTCGTATCCGGTGATGTTCGGATCGGTAATCATCTCGGTGGTCCTGATGCTGGTGTTCGCCCGCCCGATCTCGAACTTCATCGCCAACAATCCGGACTTCGAGATTCTCGGGTTGTTCGTGCTGCTGCTGATCGGCTTCGTGCTGTTCCTGGAGGGCGGCCATGTTGCTCACCTGGTGGTCAACGGCACCGACTTCCCGTACATCCCGCAGTGGATCGTCATCTTCATCCTGATGCTGATGTTTGCGGTGGACCTGTACCAGAACTGGTGGGATCGGAAGGTGCAGAAAGAGCCGGTGCAGTTGCACCACCGGGAGAACTAGCGCGTCCAACGTTAGAGAACATGACGGAGGGCGGCCTTCGGCCCACTCATCGCCTGAGGTCTGACCGCGTCGCGGGCTTCGCTCACGCCTGCGGTGGCCATGGCCGTCTTCACGGGACGCGTGACCTTCGGGCTATGGGCCCGACACATCGCGACTGGATACCAATCTCCTCCCGGGCTTATCCTGGTTTGCATGCGGAACGCACTCGTCGCGCTGGGATTCGTAGCCGCCGCCTTGTCGCAGGCGCCACCCGCTTTTCTGGCGGAGTCGCAAGCCCTAGAGCCGGGCCTATGGACGGACGCGCAAGTGGACGGCTGGCGCAGTCAGGCCGAGGACTACCTCGCGACGAGCCCTGCAGGCGACTACCGCGAGGACACCTATCGGCGGATGTTGGAGTGGGCCCGGTTCCGTGATGGCAAGACCGGCAGGGGCCCGCTGCGTGTAGCCAACCGATACCTCGCTGAGTTTCCGGCTGGTATCTACGCCGACGAAATGAACTGGAAGAGGGTCTACTTCGAGAATTACTCCTGGGAATATGAGGGGGACCTTGGGAGCGTTCTAGACGACGCCAGGACGTTCGACGATTATCTCGCCGCGAGCCCCGACACCACCGTCGCGGACGAGATCAAGCTCGCGATCGCTTGGCGTTACCAGGCGGCGCACGAGATCATCACCTACGATCCACCTCCGGGTAGCGAGTTCGGCGCAGCGGAGTCGACTGCGTTCCGCAACCGTGCGGTCACGCTATGGCGCCAGGTTTCGATGAGCCACGATGCGGAGTTGGCCCGGCAGGCTCGCGACTTTCTCGCCGATGAATGGGTTTACTACGGAGGCCCACCGCGCCCATCCGCCCCCGAGCCGCCGCCTCAGACCATGATGTTCGTGGTGACGCGCGATACGGATGGTCGCTTCGTATGGGAGGAAGCAACACGTCCCTCGCGCCTGCCGGGTGTCGTCTGGACAGAGAACCGGCTGGGCGTGATTTGGCAGTCGGGCGAGGTACTGGCTTCTCCATCCGCCGAACTCCTTGAACACCTGCCTACCGTATTGCGCGGAGCGACCGGCGGCACTGGCAACGGATGCGAAAAGGTCGTCGCCTTCCACGACCGCTGGGATGGTGCCCGGGTCGAGAACCCTGCGACGCTGACCGATATGGTCGACTGGGCCGAATTGGTGGTCGAGGGTACGGTGGTCGGCAGCACGGGCGGATTCATGTCGGGCCTTCCTGGACGCATGCTCGAGGTCTCCGTTGATCGTGTGCTGAAGGACTCGCCCGACTTCGAGGCGGAGACACTGTTCGTCTTCTATCCCAGCGGCGAGGTGGTGGTGGGCGATCGCCGGCTCTGCCGGGAAGCGCAATCGCTGCCCGTACCACCGCAGCAAGGTGACCGCGTCCTGCTATTCCCGCGCCGACTACCCGCACACTCCGACTACCCCATCGTCGAACTCATGACCACAGGCGTCGAGATCGTCTTCGGGCGGGGCAAGGCGGTCAACGTGCCGGCACTACTGCAGCAGATTGGGAGCCTCGGGAAGGCACGGCGCTTCAATCAGATCGTCCGTGCGACGAGCAAGGCGGCGGGGCGGCGCTAGCTGAGCCTCACTTGCCGCGCGCGGGCGATAGTCGAGTTGGAAGTACTCTTGGAGAATTGCAATGCCCTGATTTTCTGAACATCAACCTGGTCCCGTTTTCGGGGTTTGGGTCATTCCCGCCGTCACCCGATAAGAGAATCCAAGTCAATGCTCGACCAACTCTCCTCTATCCACCCGCTGCTGCCCATGGTCGCCGGCAGCCTGATCTTGCTGCTGGTGGCGATCTTGGCCGATCTGGTCGCGAAGCGCCTGCTGCTGGTCGCGATCCGCGCTGTTGCAACCCGCACGCGGTCCGACT
>JAJCXT010000023.1 GCA_029263295.1 Acidobacteriota bacterium
CTGCGCTGGGAGCCGCTTCGATCGGCAGAGCAGCGAGCTCTGTACGAACGACGCTCGCGCGTGACGCGTTGTCACGCAGCTCCTGCCGCAGCGACTGGAGCCTGTTGAGGTTGTCGTTGAACTGGCTCGGCAACAGCAGCAGGTTGGCCGACTTGAAGGTCGCGATCTCCTGCTCCTTGGCGGCGAGCTGCTGCCGCAACTCGTCGGTCTGCTGCTCGATACCTGAGGCGGTATTGAAGACCTGTCGCTCGAGCGCGCTCGCGCTCTCGGCGATGAAGAAGCCGGCGAGCGCGTTCGCTACCCGTGCGGCCATACGCGGATCTTCGTCTGTGAACGACAACCTGAACCCGTCACGCCCGATGACCGTGATGCCAATGCGGCGCCGCACCTTGGCGACAGCTGGCTCGATCGCAGCACCCCGTTCGGCGAGCCCATACTCGCGCACCAGGTCCTCGAGCCGCGTTCGGCTGAGCACCTGTTCGCGCAGCGTATCGAGGCGCGCGCGTAGGCTGAGCGTGCTCGTGGACCGGACATACTTCTGCGGCAGCTCCGCCTCCTCCACCAGGACGAGGGTCTCCGCGGTATACCGATCGGGCAGGAAGAGCGAGTAGCCGTAGGCGATCGCCGCGCCGGCGAGCGCAAAACCGATCAACGCATAGCGCTGCCGCCAGATCACCTGGAAGAGATCCGCGGGAGTTAGCTCTTCAGCACGTAGCACGGGCGTCCCTTGCGATGCTATCGAAACGGAATTGGTTACCTGCGGCGCTCATCGAGCGTCCATTGGCCTGGATCCGGATCCCGAGCGAGACGCGGAATGTGTCGGTAGCCGGCTGGGAATTGATGAGCTCGCCCAGCTGGTGCGCGTAAAGCAGAGTGCCGACCACCGCGAGAACACGATTGACGCGTACCGCGCCACGGCCGCAGGCGGTCAAGGTCTTCACCGCCGGTGTGGGCGAGTTGGTAGCGTCGAGCGTCGAGTTGCGCGCGAAACCCGCGAGTCCCAGCAAATTCCAGCGGTTGGTTCCCCAACCGATCGAGCCGGCGATGCGATCGCGAAGCGTGGCCTGCCCGAGACCGCTTGTAGTTCCCATGTCGCGCTCAGCGCGGATTCGCAGCGCCACGCGGTCGATGCCATGCGCCAGGCTCGCCGCGGCAGTGAAGCCGGGCTGCTCAACGACTTGCCATCCCTGGCCGAGATCCTGCTGAATCCACAGCAAGCCACCGGAGACGCCCAGATCCGTGTACCGTCCGATACGGAAGCGGCCGCCGGCGGAAACGCTGGTCGAACGCGACTGACGACCGGAGTCGAAGCGCGCCAACTGAGCGCGGCCAGACAGCGTTGCTGTGACGAACGGTGAGAGCGCCCGACCGTAGCCGAGGGAGGCATTCATCGAGTCGCTATCGATCAGCTGGCCGTCGGGAAACGCCTGCCGGTCATAGCCGCCGCGAAACGCGAGCGTGTCACGGGCGCTGAGTTGTTGCACCAGCGCGGCGTCCAGGCCACCACGCATCTGTCGGGTGCGCGGCAGCACGACGTCCGCAGCATCGATGCCACGCAATTCGTTGGAAACATACGCATCACCCTCGATGGTCAACCGGGTGCGCGGGGAGAGCGCTCCACGCAGAGAGAAGCTGCCGGCATGATCGAAGCTGGTGAGGGTGTCGTCCTCACGGTAGTACTGGTAGTTGGGCCGGTATGTGGCAGCAAAGGCCCAGCGTGGCGAACTCGTTCTGAACGGCAACTCGACGGTCGCCGCGAAAAACTCTGTGCGCGTGGACTCCCCCGGGACGCGCTCGGGGTTGCTACCGAGGCTGCCCATGACTGAGACCGACGGCGAGAATGCGTTCTGGCTGGTCGTCCCCTGTGACTCCTGCGCCTGGACGGGGCCCGCCCAGAGAACCGCGACTGCCGCAGCAGCGACGAGGCCTGGCGTGAATCCCACTCGTTTCACTTGTATCTCCCTGCACTCATGGCACATAGACCACGTCCCCGGATTGCAGTACCAACTCGGCAATATCGCCCTTGCCCTTAACCGCGTCGCCATAGCGGAAGGGGATGCGCACCTGCTCCCCGTTGACGGTGCGGATGATCACCACGCCGTTACGGTTGGCGAATTCCTGCACGCCGCCGGCCATCGTGATCGCCTGCATCACGTTGATCGGGCGGTCGAGCGTCAACGTTCCCGAGCGAGCCACTCGGCCAGTCACGTAGACGACCATGCTGCGCACCTGGGTGACAGTCACGGTGACCGTCGGGTGCTGCACGAACTCGCCGAGAATGGCAGTGAGCTCAGCGTTGAGCTGGGCAACTGTCTTGCCCGACGCCATCAACTCACCGGCGAGCGGCAATGAGATCAGTCCATCCGGTCGCACCGGCACCTTGCGGCTGAGGTCCGGATTGCGCCACACATGCACGTCAATCTCGTCTCCAGGTCCCAGCAGATACGTCCCCAGCGCGTCCGCCGATGACGCCACAGCACGCGCCTGCGCGGGAACAGCGACGTCGGCAGCGCCGCGCGGCGGCAGCGTGAACGTCGTCGGGGGGATTCTGGCTTCTGAAAGTCTGGTGGTGCCTGCTGCCTGCGTCGACTCCATGTAGTGCTGCACGCCGACCAACTGGTCCGACGCGACGGGCGCTGCGACGGGCCCCGTCGACGCCACGTCGGTTCCGCTCAACCACGATTCCGGCTTCTGTGGGCCGTCAACGAGCCAATTCTCGACCTCGGGTTCGGCTGGCGGCGAGACGCCGTCTTCGATGGGGACCCGTACATTCGGGCCCGCTGTCGCAGTTCCGGGCACAGTCTCTTCTCCTGCCTCGACAACGCGGATGCCCACGCGGGAGTCGGTGACAACTCGCACGCGTAGCGGCGGTCGCTTGCCGCGCTTCTTCCCGTCCTGCCCACTCTGCTGAGCGACGGCCTGCGCCGGCAGGGCTAGGAGCACGGCCAGTATCAGCGCTGACAGCCAGTTCGTTTCGTTCCAGCGTTTGATGGTCAGCATCGCGAAGTCCTCGGTCTCTGTGCGTCAGCGCCGGCGCGCCGCGTTATTGGCGCGCCTGTCGGGGCGACAGACATTGGTGCAATCGCTGTGCCACGCGGCGCCTGGGCGTAACCGTTGCCTGCTCGCCTCTGCAGGCCGCATCTGACCGCCAGTGCAGCCCCTCGGACGACATGAACCCGGCGTGCCGCGCAGGCCACATCGTTGTCCGCAGGTGCGGTGGGAAACTGTTTACCCTCGCCAGGAAGAAGTTGTGCCATGGTGTTACGCAGCCTTGATGCCGCAGTCGCGCATCTTGTAGAGCAGTGCCTTGTAGCTAATCTGTAGAAGTTCGGCCGCACGTCGCCGATTCCACTCGGTCTTCTCGAGCGCACGGCGGATCACCACTCCTTCTGCCTCCATGGCCGCTAGACGTGAGACATCCTTGAGTGGTGGGATCTCGCCGGCTGGCCCGAACACGTCGACGGCATCGAGCGGGCCGGATGAACGCGAGCTGCCGTGCAACTCGGCGAGCGGCCCCTCGATGTCCTGCAGCACGACCATCCGTCGCACCAGGTTCTCGAGTTCCCTGACGTTCCCCGGCCAATCGTGGCGGGACAGACTCTCCAGGGCGTCCTCGCTGAGCGCACCGATGCGTCGTCCATATTCATTCTCATAGCGTGCGCGGAAGTTCTCGACGAGCAGCGGAATCTCCGCGGTTCGATCGCACAAAGAGGGCACTTGCACCCGCACGACGTTGAGCCGGTAGAAAAGGTCTTTGCGGAACCCCCCGCTGGCCATGGCGGCCTCGAGGTCCACGTTGGTGGAAGCCACGACGCGAGCGTCAACGCGCACCTCGCCGTTGCCACCGAGACGGTAGTAACACCCGTCCTGAAGAACCTGCAGCAGCTTCGCCTGGGTACCTTCAGGAACCTCGCCGATCTCATCCAGAAAAATCGTGCCGCCGTTAGCAAGCTCGAACTTGCCAGGCTTGTCGCGCTCAGCGCCCGTGAAGGCGCCACGCTCGTACCCGAACAACTCCGACTCGAGTAGCTGGTCCGGCAAGGCGGCGCAGTTGACCTTGACGAAAGGCATCGCGGCGCGCTCGGAATCGCGGTGTAACGCCCTCGCGACGACCTCCTTGCCCACTCCGCTGTCCCCGGTGATGAGTACGGGGACGTCGGTGTCCGCGACCCGCCTGACGAGGTTGCGCACGGTGCGCATGGCGTCGGAGCCGACCACGAACCCGCCGTCGCGCTGATCCGCCTCGGACAGCACCGTCATCACGATTCGATCGAGATCCTGGTCGAGCCGATCACGTAGCACCGTGCCCACAGCGGTCTGCTCGGGGAGTTCGACGCTGGAATCATCAGCGAGTACCACGATGGGCAGCGCCGGACGTACGGTGCGTGCGGCCGCGATGGTCTCGGGAACTGCCGCGCCGTCACCTTGGCCAAGGACCAGCAGTTCGGGCTCGTAGCGGCCGCGCAGTAGTTCGCTCACCTCGTCGAGACTGGCGGCCATGACGACGTCGAATCCGCTGCCTACGAGCCCCGCACGCACGCGGCCGCGGCCAGCGTGGGAATCGAGCACGAGAACGCGCTTGGGCTGTCGAGACATGGAAACTCCGCAGGCTCGGGAGGGCAGAAGACCTTGCTCAGCCAACGTATGGGAATCGGATTACCCACAGCAATCCAAAACGTTTCCACGTCGGCAATGAGCGGCCTCCGAGCGGCCAAGAGTTGCGTCTGGTGCGCAGAACTGCGCCTTAGGAGGGCTCTAGCGCGTCCCCAGGAGGGTCTCCACCGCGTGTTCCCAGCTGTGCTCTTGGGCAACTTCGCGCGCCTGTCGTCCGAGCTCTGCGGCGCGCTGGGGATCCTGCAGACGACGAACCGCGGTGGCAACCTCGTCGATCGTGGGCTCGACGACGAAGCCGGTCACGTCGTCCTCTACCAGTTCCGCGGGGCCGCCCGAGTCGGTGCAGGTCACGACCGGCTTGGAAGAGTTGAAGGCCTCCAGAGTTACGAGTCCGTAATCCTCGGCGCGTGCGCCGTACCAGACGGCCGAACAGCGTGCGTACTCCGCCACGAGACGATCCTCGCTGAGGCGGCCGAGAAACTCGACCCGGTCGGAGACCGCGAGCGACTCGACGAGAACCTGCAGACGTTCGAGCTCGGGCCCCTCGCCCGCGATGCGCGCGTGCGCCCCCGGCGTCGCGGCCACCGCCTCGATCAGGGTTTCGTTCCGCTTGAGCGGCTGCAGCCGCGCTACCGAGAGAATGGCGCCGTCATAGTCATCGCATCGGTATGGCCGCTGCGGCGCGGGCGGATGGAGCACCTCGGCGGGTATGCCGCCCCAGCGTTCGAGACGCCGGCGAATCGTCTCCGACTGCGCAAACACCCTGCGACCGGAGCGCAACAGGCGTCGGTCGATCATGTGCAGCACCTGCCTGCGCACACCCTGGACAACACGCCCGCGCGGCCCGAGCGTAGCCCGATAAGCGGCCCACAGATCGTAGTACTCGCGTAGCCGATGATTCAGCCACACGATATGCCGCGGGTGCCGTACCGCGTAGGACGGGTATCGAAGGCTGATTACGGCGTCGACCGTGTGGCCGTCGCCGGTCATGCCGACGTCGGTCAGCGACGTCGCAAGGTACGCCGACACCTGCCGCCCGAAGCGATTTTGCGGGGTGGTGAACACCTCAGCTTCATGCCCCTGATCGCGCAGTCCCTGGACGAGCGCGCGGGCAATAACCCGATGACCGCCCTCCACGAGCGGCACGTCCGAAGTGACCACCAGGACACGCAAGCTGCTGTACCTTTCCTGCTGACCCGTCCGCGAAGCGACTCCCGCCGCGTCGACCGCGGGCCCGACGTCACATGACTCGGGACCCACCCTCTACGCAAGCCCACGGGATTGTTGCAGAAATGCAACAGCGTGGCGGGCACATCTGCTGCAATTTTGTCACAGCAATGTGAACGGCCTCACCGGAAACAAGAGTCAAGTTGTTGCAAATTAACGACTTGCGAGATTTCCGCGAATCCCGGCACGAAAGTTGCTCTGCTGTAGAGCAGGCCCTTCCTCCCCGAGAGTTCTAATGACTCTGACACAGAAGACGATCCGCCGCGAAGTCGGCTGCGCTGGCATAGGCCTGCACTGCGGCGAGCGCGTCAACATGCGATTGCTGCCTGCGGCTCCCGGTACGGGTATCCGCTTCCGACGCGTGGATCTGGGCGGTCGCGAGATCGCGGTTTCGATCGACAACCTGCATCAGACGAGTTTCGCCACGCAGTTGACGGATGGCGTTGCGTCCGTCAGCACCGTCGAGCATGTGCTCTCCGCCGCGGCCGGACTCGGCGTCGACAATCTTCTGATCGAACTCGAAGGGCCTGAAGTACCGATCATGGACGGCTCCGCCACACCGTTCGTGTACCTGCTACACGAGGCCGGCCTCCGACGACAACAGGCGGCGCGTACCTTTATCAAGATCGTAGAACCGTTGCGCATCGACGATGAAGACAAGTTCATCGCTGTCTATCCCGCCGAGCGCCTCAAGATCTCCTACACGATCGACTTCGATCATCCGCTCATCGGCATCCAGCGCGAGACCTTCCTGGTAACTCCGCGCGCGTATACCGAGCAACTAGCGCCGGCGCGAACGTTCGGGTTCCTCCGCGATGTCGAGACGATGCGCTCGCTTGGCCTCGCGCTCGGCGGATCGATGGAGAACGCCATCGTGGTTGGCGAGAACTCGATCCTGAACCCGCAGCTCCGGTTCCCCGATGAGTTCGTGCGTCACAAGATCCTCGACGCTGTTGGCGACCTCACCCTGCTGGGCGCGCCGTTGCTGGGCCATGTCGTGGCCTACCGCGCGGGACATAGCCTGCATACCGACTTGGTCGAGAAGATTCGCGACACGCCGGAGGCATGGGAGGCAGTGACCTGGGACGACATCGTCTACCAGCTCGCCGCACGCCGTCCGGTGACCGCGCCCGTCGCCGTCTGATCGACGCGCTCGATCACGCGCTGGCGCACCGCAACAGAGATCTGGCGGGTCCGATTTCGGCCCTGGCCTGCTAGCATTACACGGTTACGCTGGCGCTCCGCAGTCGACGCCAGTTCTCGTGTATTCGTCGCGGATTGCCTCATGAGTATCGACAACGGCGCTGAACATCGGCGCCAAACGCGCCATCGTCGCCTGACCATCGCGGGTCTTGTCGGGCTGGTGGTGTCGTTCGTCGGCATCGAGATCGCGCTGCAGCAGTCGGTGGACAGCGGCTTGCCCGCGGTATTGCTGCATTCGATGACCGCTCTGAACATCGTCCTGCTGCTGACGCTGCTGTTCGTTCTCGGGCGCAACCTCATCAAGCTCTACGTCGACCGCCGCCATCGCAAGCTCGGCTCCAAGTTCCAGACGAAGCTGATGGTCACCTACGTCGGACTGTCTCTGGTGCCCACCATCATCCTGTTCCTGGTGGCCAGCGATTTCATCCAGAAGAGCGTCGATCGCTGGTTCTCGTCCGACGTGACGGCACTGCACGAGCGTTCGCGTGAACTCGTGCGACGCGCCATCGAGGCCGAGGAACAGGAGCTTCTCGACATCGGCGCGCTGATGTCCAGACAACTCACCGAGGGTCGCTTCGTCACCAACGAGTCGTGGCAGGTGATCGAACGTGACTTCGGGCCGCAGATAGAGGAGCGGCACCTCGACCTGGACGCCTTGGCGTTCTATCAGGGCGACACGCAACCCCTCGGCCCGCTGGTGCGGGAGGGCAGCCTTCTGCTCGGCCGGGAGATCCATCTCGCCGTGCAGCCGAACCTGCTCCTGCTGGGCCTCGGTGGACAGCCGTTCCGCGACACAGTCACGATCGAGGGCAACAACCGGCTCCTGCTCGTCGGCACTCCGGTATTCGCTGCGGGCTCTCGCGACGTGGAGGGCATCATCGTCGTCGCGCGGATGCTCGACGGCGCGCTGGCGGCTGAGGCGGCCGCAATCGATCAACTCTACGCTAACTACGAGCAGGGCATGCAGGGCAAGCAGCCGATTACCAACACGTATCTGCTGACGTTCCTGCTGATCAGTCTGCTAATCGTCTTCGGCGCTGTCTGGCTCGGGCTGTACCTTGCTCGGGGCGTGACGGTACCGATCCAGAAGCTATCTGAGGGCACGCGCGCCGTCGCCGCCGGCAACCTCGACTACCGTGTCGAGGCGGAGACCAACGATGAGCTTGGCGTACTGGTCGAGTCGTTCAACCGCATGACCGGCGATCTGGCGGTCGGGCAGCGCAGCCTCGAGCAGTCGAGAATCGACCTCGAGCAAAGCATCACTGAGCTCGAGGAACGGCGCAGCTACATGGAGTCGGTGCTCGCCAATATCGCCACCGGCGTGGTGTCGGTAGACGCCGAGGGCCGCATCACGACGATCAACCCCGCGGCCTCCGACATGCTCGGAATCGACGGCAGTGGGGCCGTTGGATCGCCTTACGACGAGGTCTTCTCTGGCGAGAACATGGCGCCCTTGCGCACTCTGATGCAGCACGCGCGGCCGCGCCTGGCGGCGTTGGAAGAGGAACTCTCGCTGGAGGCCAACAGCCAGCGATTGACGCTAGCGGCGCATTGCACGAGCCTGCGCGACAAGTCGGGGGCCTACCTCGGAACCGTCACCGTGCTCGACGATCTCACGGGCCTCATCGGGGCCCAGAAGGCAGCCGCCTGGCGCGAGGTCGCACGCCGGGTCGCCCATGAGATTCGCAACCCGCTGACGCCCATCCAGCTCTCTGCCCAGCGCATCGCGCGGCGTTACCAGCGTGCCGCAGGCGCGGAGGGCGAATACGCGGTGATCGAGGAAGGTACGCGCACGATCCTGCAGGAGGTCGCCACGCTGAAGTCCCTCGTCGAGGAGTTCAGCCGCTTCGCGCGGATGCCCTCGGCCAAGCCCGTATTGACGGACCTTCACCGCCTACTCGACGACAGTCTCCGGCCCTATCCCGATATGCATCCGGGAGTCGAAATCACGCGTCACTTCGCAACCGGCCTGCCACGGCTCGAACTCGACCCGGACCAAATGCGGCGCGCGTTCACGAACCTCTTCGACAACGCCGTCAAGGCCATGGAGGGCGCTGGCAAGCTCGCGGTCAGCACGCTCTACGACCAGGACCTCGAGGTGGTCCGAGTGGCGGTGACCGACAGCGGGCCCGGTATCCGCGCGGAAGACAAAGACCAGCTCTTCGTTCCCTATTTCTCGCGTGACCGTGACGGTACGGGGTTAGGTCTGGCGATCGTGCGCCAGATCGTCTCTGACCACCGCGGCTACATTCGCGTCGTCGACAACGTTCCCCATGGGGCAACGTTCGTCATCGAACTCCCCAAGGGCTAGCGCACCACATTGGGACGTCGCGGCAAGATCCTCATCGTCGATGACGAGCCCAACGTGCGCTCGTCGCTCACCAGTGTCCTGACCGACGAAGGCCACGAGGTGGCAGCCGTGGAGAGCGGCGAGGCCGCCGTCGAAGCTCTTCAGGGAGACGACTACGACGTCGTGTTGTTGGACATCTGGCTGCCCGGCGTCGACGGCCTGGAGGTCCTCGACCGGCTGCATCGCGAAGGCTGCGCGGCCGAGGTCGTGATGATCTCCGGCCACGGCAATATCGACGCCGCCGTGAAGGCGACCAAGCTCGGCGCTTTCGATTTTCTCGAGAAACCGCTATCGCTCGATCGCGTGCTGCTGGTCATTGGCAATGCCCTGCGACAACGCTCCCTGCAACGCGAGAATCTGAGGCTCCGTGCCGAGATCAGCGAGGGTGTCGACATCATCGGCGAGAGCGTCAGCATCGTCGAACTGCGCAACCAGGTGGATCGTGCCGCCCCCAGTAAGGGCCGGGTGTTGATCTTCGGTGAGAACGGCACCGGCAAGGAACTCGTCGCGCGACGTATCCACGCGCTCTCGAGCCGCCACGACGAGACCTTCGTCGAAGTCAACTGCGCCGCGATCCCGGAGGAGTTGATCGAGTCGGAGCTGTTCGGCCACATCAAGGGCTCGTTCACGGGCGCTGTGGCGGACAAGCTGGGGAAGTTCGATCTCGCCGACAACGGCACGCTGTTTCTCGACGAGGTGGGCGACATGAGCCTGAAGACCCAGGCCAAGGTGCTGAGGGTCCTGGAAGAACAGCGTTTCGAGCCAGTCGGGTCCAACGAGACCCGCGAGGTGGATGTTCGCGTGATCGCCGCGACGAACAAGAACCTGGAGGCCGAAATCGAGGCCGGCCGGTTCCGAGCCGACCTCTACTATCGCCTCAATGTCATCCCATTCCGCGTGCCGGCACTACGAGCCCGGCGCGAGGACATTCCCATCCTCGCGGACCGTTTTCTGGCCGACTACGCGGGCGAGTACGGCCAGTCCACCAAGCGCCTGGGCCCGGATGCCCTCGCACTGCTCGTGTCGCATCGCTGGCCCGGCAACGTCCGCGAGCTGCGGAACGTGTGCGAGCGGTTGGCCATCATGGCCAGCGACGAGCTGATCCGGGCCGACGAGGTGGAACCGATGGTCGACGCCTCGCTGACCGCCGCAACGGCTCTGGACCAGGACATGTCGCTGCGTGAGGCTCGCGAGATCTTCGAGCGCCGGCTCATCACGACCAAGCTGCGCGAGTTCAACGGCAATGTGCGGCAGACAGCCGAAGCGCTCAATATCGAGCGCAGCAACCTCTACCGCAAGCTCAAGGCGTTCGGCATCGATCCCGCGGAGATCGCGCCGGCCGAGTAGCCAGCATGCGGCGGGCGCCCCTTCTCGCCGCTGCGCGCCCCTGTGCGCCCGGAACCCGTCGGCCCAGGGCCGTCACAGACTAGCGGCACCGATTAGCGGCTCTGTCGGGGTGAATCCCCATCCCGTGGCAGCCTCTGCGAGGGCGCACTTTTGCACACTAAAACACAGCGCTGCGTTGACCGCAGACCCATATCGTTGCTAGCATTCCGTGCGGGGCGTGGTGATGAGATTGACTGGGGGCGGTCGCTCAAGGTGGAGGGCGACCACATGAAGTGTCCAAAGTGTAGATTGGTCACGTTCGACCACTTGTCGAAGTGTCCGCGATGCGATACCTCGTTCGAGTTGTCTCGCCGTCTGACCCGACGGCGGGCCGATCCTAAACGTCGGATCCTCATCGCCAGCGAGGAGTCTCCCACGGTCGCGGCTGCCGCTGAGGCAGCGGTGGAGCCGAGCGTGGCGGAGCCGTGCATCGCCGCGACGCAACCCGCTATCGTAGATCCTGCGGCGGCCGTAGAGCCAACGCCCGCGCACGAGACACCGCCAGAGGCAGCGCCGGTCAGCGCCCAGCCTGCGGCGCATGTCCAGTCGCCAGCGGAAACACCAAGCCTGCGGGAGATGGCGGAAAGCGAACAGCGCGAGGACCTCGCGGTGAACGTCGCCGCCGCCGTCGCAGCCGCACGTACCGCCCTCAGAGCTCCAGTCGAGGCGCCCGCACCGCTTGTTGCCCCGCCCGACGCCGAGCCGGAGCCGGACCCAGCGCCGGACGCAGAGCCGGGCCCGGAGGCAGCCCCCACCGCGCTGACCGAATCCCGAAGGATCAAAGAACGCATGATGCGCGCGAGCCGCGCCCGCCGAAAAGAACGTCCAGATCTCGTTACTGAATCCACCGATCCGGTGCTTCCGGATTGGTATGAACCGGACCTCGACGAGCCCGACGGAGCCCCGTGCTCCGACGGCAACTCGACGGACCGCCGATGAGCAAGGAGGAGCACGTGGCACCTACGGGTTCCGATGGAAATACGACCGACCTCGCCGAACCTGGCACCGCGAACTCGTCGTCCGGCGAGGCTCCGGAGGACACCGCCACGCCGTTCGGAGACTGGCGCGAGCAGTTGCGCGAGCGCGTGAAGGAGATTCGTGCGCGTAAGCACGCCGTTCACCGCGAAGACGTGGATGACATCGCCCTGGGCGAAACCACCACCGCGGCCACGGAAGAGAAACTGGAAGCCGCGCGTGCACAATCGGCCGAGCCGCAGTCCGTCGACGAGCCCAGTGTGCAACTCGTCGAGGGAGAGCGGGCCAGCCGGCGCGCGGACATCGCAGGACTCGTCGATGACCTGCTCGGAGGACCGGAGCCACCAGCCGAGGTGTCTCCCGCGCCCGCCGAACAGACACCTCCAGCGGCTGAAGTCGCCGCCGAGGAACCCGTCAAGGAAGCCGTGGTCGAAGGGATCGCCGAGGAACTTGTCATGGAAGCCGTGGCCGAGGAGATCGCCGAGGAGCCTGTGATGGATGCGGCGGCCGAGGCGATTGTCGAGGAGACCGTGATGGAAGCGGCGGCCGAGGCGGTTATCGAGGAGACCGTGATGGAAGCGGCGGCCGAGGAATCTGCCGTAGAGTTCGAGGAACCGCTCGAAGCGGCAGCGGCGGCCCCCGCCGCAGCGCCGCTGTTCCAGGAAGAGCCCACGGTCTACGCGGATGATCCCATTCTCGAGATCGCCGAGGAGTTCGAGCACCGCGCCGAGAACGCGGAGGCGTTTGAAGAGAGCGACGAAACAGAGCCCGAGCTCGTGACTGCGATCGAGACGCCCGTCGAAGCTGAAACTGAGGTCGAGATGGAGGCCGACCGGGGCATGGATGAGCCAGCCCTGCCGGTCGACAACGCCGCCCTGCCGGTCGACGACACCGCGATCCCGACCAGTTCGCTGCTCGATGCGATCCCGCCGGAACTGCGCGACGTGGAGATCCCCACATGGGCGCTGCCGCGCGAACCTAGCCGCGCGCCGCAGGCCGACACCAAGGCCAACGAGACCGACGACGACCTCGATACCTTCCTGGTCGGTGAATACACATCACCTGAGGGCGGCAAGCGCACCGACCTGGTACCGCCGCCTGACACCCCGATTCCTACCGCCGAGTTACTCGACAAGCCCATCGGTGATCTAGCGGGTCTGTCCGACGACACCTTCGCGGAAGAGGAAGTAGAGATCGCGCCTCCCGGTTCGCTGGTCGATGCGGCCGACTTCGAACCCGGCGATCGGGAAGAAGCGCCCGCGGCCAGCAGGGCCCTGCCCGGCCTCTTCGATCTCGCGGACGAGCCTGATGGCGAAGACGCGGGCAAGCCCAGCTTGTTCTTCGACGAACCCCTCGCGAAGAGAGCTGCCGTCGAAGAGACCGTGGAGGACGACCGGGAAGAAGTTGCCGAGGAAGCACCACCCGAGGTCGTCGCCGAGGCGACGCCCGCCGCCGTCGCTTTCTTCGACGAACCGGCGGCCGAGACGGAGCCGGCTGAGATTCCCCCGGAGAAAGCACGGGACCCCATCGGTTTCTTCAACGAGCCGACGGCAGGGGACGAGCCCGCCGAGGTAGTCGCCAAAGAGGATCCGGAGCCCGTCGCGGACTTCCAACAGGCCGTCGCCAAGGAAGCGGTAGCCCCGGCGGCCGCCGCGAAGGAGTTCGTGTCTGCCCCGCTCGCTGACGAGATTGCCGCCGGGACGCGCGCGAGCGAACCCGCCGAGAGCGAGTCGCTCGAATGGGATATCGACGGCGATGGCGACGCGGACCTGCTTGCTGATGCCCGGCGTCTACATGCCGACGCCTCTGCCCCCATGTCGGACCGGGTGTACTCGGCGGTAGCCGACGGCATGGTCCTGTTGACCATCGGCCTGGTGCTGATGATCGCTGGCGCTTCTGCCGCCCGATCGCCCATCGTGCCGTTCGTCCAGGCAGCGCCCATACCGTTCCTGGCCGCCTGGTCGCTGTTCGGATTGGTCTACGGGGTTATCTTCGTTGGCACCTGCGGTCAGACGCTCGGCAAGATGGCCATGCGCGTGCGCGTGATCGGCGCCGACACGTTCCACGTCGGGTATGGCAGAGCGGCGCTGCGCGCGTTCGCCTATGCCGTGGCGGCGTTGCCGGCCGGGCTGGGCCTGCTAACCGCGCTCAAGGACCCGGAACACCGCGGACTACACGATCGGCTCACAAGCACCAGGGTGGTCAAGGCCTAGTGGCGGAAATGTCGAGCGCCGGTATGCACTAGCACCAGTCCGAGACGGTTGGCCGCCTCGATCACCTCGGGGTCTCGCTTGGAGCCGCCCGGCTGGACAATCGCGGTGACGCCGGCTGCGGCGAGCGTCTCCACGCCATCGGCAAACGGGAAGAACGCATCGGAGGCCGCCGCGCTGCCCGCGAGCTCGTGGCCGGCCTCAGTGGCCTTCCATGCCGCGAACTTGCACGAGTCGACGCGGCTCATCTGCCCGGCGCCGACGCCGAGTAGCTGACCGTCGCGGCCAATCACGATGGCGTTCGACTTGACCGCCGGAATCACGCTCCACAGGAAGAGCAGATCAGCGTTTTCCTGATCCGACGGTCGCCGGTCGCTGACGACCTCCCACTGCTCCTCGGCGCCAAAGTCGCGCGCCTGCAGCAGCGCGCCACCCGCGATCCAGCGCAACTCCGCCGATGCCCGCAACTGGCGCGACGGCTCGCCCAGTTCGATGAGCCGCAGGTTCGCCTTCGCCGACAGGATCTCGCGCGCCTCCGCCGAGAAGCCAGGCGCCACCACTACCTCGATGAACGTCGTCGAGATCTCCTCCGCGGTCGCCGCGTCAACAGCGGCGTTGAGCCCGACAATTCCGCCGAACGCCGAGAGAGGATCGGTGGCGCGCGCACGGCGATAAGCCTCCACGATCGTATCCGCGCGTCCGGCCCCGCACGGGTTGGCGTGCTTGATGACCACCGCCCCCGGTACGGGCAGCGCCCAGGCTAGTTGCCAGGCCGCATCGGTGTCCAGGTAGTTGTTGAACGAGAGTTCCTTGCCCTGCAGCTGCTCTCCCGCGGCCAGCCCCGCCGGCTCACCGGCTGCCGCGTAGAACGCCGCCGGCTGATGGGGATTCTCGCCATACCGCAGCGACTGTGCGTGGGTGAACGTCATCGCCAGATGATCCGGATGGGGCCGGAGCGGCGTTGCCCCTTCCAGGTCCAGCTGATCTTCGTCGAGAGCGGTGATGTAGTTGCAGATCGCCGCCTCGTAGGTGGCCGTGTGCGCCACTGCTTTCTGCGCCCAGCGAAGGCGGCGCGCCAGCGCTATCGGTGCGCCGAGTGAGTTGGTGACATCTGGGTAGTCGGCTGGATCAACGACCACCGCGCTGCCGGAGAAGTTCTTATAGGCAGCGCGAATCAGGCTCACGCCGCCGATGTCGATCTGCTCGAGGGCATCCATGAGCGTGTGATCGCCGGCGGCGATCGTTGCCGCGAACGGGTAGAGATTCACGACCACCAGATCGATGGGCGCCAGGTTGGCCGCCTCGAGTTCCGCCATCTGCTCGGCGCTCTCGCGGCGCGCCAGGATCCCTCCGAACACGCGCGGGTGGAGCGTCTTGACTCGGCCGCCCAGCATCTCGGGGCTGCCAGTGAAATCCTCGATCTGCACGACCTCCAGGCCAGCATCGGCGAGGTGGCGGGCGGTCCCACCGGTGGACACCAGTCGGACGCCATGTTCCGCCAGGGCGCGCGCGAACTCCACTAGACCGGTCTTGTCGTAAACAGACAGTAGCGCCGTCCGGATCTCACTCATTGCCCTACCCCTTGTGTACACATCTGCGTTGTCGTCTCCCTATTCGCGGCCCGTGCTCTCGGGTTCGCTGCTAACCCACTTGATATGGGTCACCATGTCACCACCCGGTCGTCGACGTATGGCGATCACGAGATCCGTCTCCAGATCGCGCAGCGTCGGAATCCAGCTGGGGTCGCTCACCCGCACCGTCAAGGTGCCACTGTCGAACGACTCCGCTTTGGCCCGCTCACTCATCGTGTCGCCGGCAGCACTTCGCCAGGCGCGATCGAGGAGACTCCAGCGAAACTCCGGGTCCTTGGCCCAGCCCTTGATCACGCCGGCCAGTCCGTCGCCCATCCTGGTGAAGCTCATTGCAGCAGCATCGCATCGCCGTAGGAATAGAAGCGGTATTCGTTGTCGATCGCCTCGGCGTA
>JAJCXT010000024.1 GCA_029263295.1 Acidobacteriota bacterium
GGGAACTGCTCTAACCACCACTGCACGAACCCGCCGATGACGAATTGCGCCGCGAGGCCCAAAGCCCACACGCGGCGATGTTCCTCCATCGAGGCCTGCAGCCGCTGACTGAAAGCCACGACGCTCGGATGGTTGTTGAAACTGATCATCCCCCGAGCGAACAGCAGTAGCAGTCCCGGCAGCAGAACTGCCGCCACCATGATCACTGTGATCCATCCCGTCGAGCCCATCGGTCACCTCCTGAAGAAGATAACCGCTAACCTCCGGGATTTCCGAGCGCGGCTCGTAGGAACCATGAACTCGAGGGTCGAGGTTGGAGCATCCGGTTCACGGCGGCCATCTCACCAAGACGTGGCTCGCGCAAGGCTCGAACGCTCACCCAGCTGCAACTCGCTGTCGAACTGGGCATCTCGCGAGCGTCCGTGTCTGAACTCGAAAACCGAGCCGACCTGCTGATCTCGACCCTGCGCCGGTTCATCGCAGCATCCGGCGGCGAACTACGCATCGTCGCGCGCTACCCGGAAGCCGACATTCTGATCGAGCACCTCGCCGCTGCCGGCAACCCCAAGTCGCCGCGTGCCAAGGCCCCCTAACTCGGCGGTGCCCGAGGAGCCGTAGACGTCGCCTGAGCGCCCTAAGCCGGCAGAGCCCCCGTCGCCCACCGCGCCGTCTATTGCGGGGTGATCAGGCGATGTCTACCGCTCCGACCGCACTACCGAGCTAGTTAACCGCCAACTCGTCAAACATCGAAGTCAGATCAACATTCGACATGCCGTTTGCGTCGGCAATCACCTTGTTCGACGGCGTCTGCTCCGCATAGCTCTTCACGCGTTCACGGATCCGCTCCGTGAAGCTGTTCAGGCCCGTGTTGTTGAGGAACACGCCGGTCGGGATCTCGGTGCCCCAGCGGTGCGACTCGTACATGAAGCTGCGAGCGTGGTCGAGGACGTCGTCCTCGCTGCTGTCGGCGGTGATGCTCGGGTCGAAGTCCTCCGGTAGCGGCTGCACGCGCGGCCGCACCTCTTCCTGATCCTTGCCCGCGTACCAGTCCTTCGTGTGAAGGTTGTTGTAGGTCGGGCAGGGCTGAAGGACGTCGAGGAAGGCGAGGCCCTTGTGCTGGATCGCGTCCATCATCAGCTGTACCAGCTGCTTGATGTTGTACGAGTAGCCTCGACCGATCCAGGTGAAGCCGCAGGTGTACGCCATCATCAACGGGTTGATCTTCATCTGGCTCGTGGGAACTGCCAGACCCTTGGTCTGCATACCCATCGCGAGCGTCGGTGCCGCCTGTCCCTTGGTGAGGCCGTAGACCTCGTTGTCGAACATGATTGCGGTGAGGTCGACGTTACGCCGCCCGATGCCAACGAAGTGGCCGGCACCGATGCCGAGCGTGTCGCCGTCGCCACTGGCCACCATGACCGTCAGGTCCGGATTCGCCAGCTTGATGCCGGTCGCGAATGGGAGCGGCCGGCCATGCAGCGTGTGAACCCCGTAGGTGCCCATGTAATAGGGCGCCTTGCCGGAGCAGCCGATGCCGCCGACGGTCACCACGCTCGAAGGATCGAGTCCGAGCTTGGCGCACGCCTGGTGCATAGCGTTGATGATGCCGAAGTCGCCGCAGCCTGCGCACCAGTCGTTGGCGTTGGGCTGGGAGAAGTCTTTGGCCTTGTACGTTCTTGCTTCTGTGGTGGTCGTCATCGGGCGAACCGCCTACTGGTAAGGGTTGCGAAGGACGATGCGCGCGGGCGCGTCGCCTTGTCGAATTTCGCGCACTGTCCGGTGGATCTCCTCGGCGGAGATCGGCCGGCCGTTGTACTTCAGCACCAGATGATCAGGCGCGATGCCTGTATAGGTGCGCAGTAGCTCGGCGTACTGGCCCGAGAAGTTGGCTTCCACGATGACCAGCGGGCTGGCCGCGGAGAGCAATTCGGTCATCTCGTCGACCGGAAACGGCTTGATCAGTCGGACGTGCAGGAAGCGGGCCGGGATTCCCTCCGCTTCCAGGATGTCGAGGCACTCGATGATGGCGCCCTTGTTCGAGCCCCAGCTGAGGAACGTCAATTCGGCGTCGCGATCACCGTAGATCTTGACCTTCTCATCGAGCGACAGCTCGCTCAGCGCCAGCTCCATCTTGCGATGGCGCTTCTCGATCTGATCCTCGCGGACGACCGGATCCTCGGTGACACGACCCTGCGGCGTGTGCTCGCAGCCCGTGCACCAGTGCGCGTTGCCCTGTTGGCCAAGCAGCGTGCGCGGCGAGACGCCCGACTCGGTCACGGCGAAGCGATTGAAGGCTCCTTCGTCGTGTTCTCCGCGCGGCTCTGCGATCAGACCGCGATCGATGCCGATCTGATCGGTGTCGAGGTAGGGAACGGTCCGCGAAGAGCTCGATAGGGCCTTGTCGAGCACGTGGATGACGATGCCCTGGTAACGCTCCGCGTAGTTGAAGCACTCGGCGGCGTCATAGAACGCCTCGAAGACGTCACCGGAGGCCACGACTATGGACGGGAAGTCGCCGTGCGAGCCGGTGGCGGCGATACGCAGGTCGCCCTGTTCGCTGCGAGTCGGCATGCCCGTGGACGGCGCGCCGCGCTGCCAGTCGGTGATGACCAGAGGGACCTCGTTGATCGCGGCCCAGCCGATGGCCTCGCACATGAGCGCAAAGCCCGGCCCAGAGGTCGACGTCGAGGCCCGCGCGCCGGTGAGGGCCGCGCCGGCGGCCATGGTGACGGCCGAAATCTCGTCTTCGGTCTGCACCATGATGACGTTGCTCTGGCCGCCGTCCGTGACGGGGTACTCCTCGTGCGCCTCCAGGAAGAAGCTCTCGTCGGTGGCCGGCGAGATCGGATAGTAGCTCTGGAAGCCGATGCCACCGGCGATCTTGCCGAGCGCCACGGCCTGGTTGCCATTGACGATCATCCGCTTCTCGGTGCTGTCGCAGCCGTGCAGGCTGATGGCGAAGTCCGAGCGATCGTAGTTGGCGTCGACGTAGTTGTAGGTCTGCTCGATCGCCTCGACGTTCAGGTCGATGATCTTCTGGCGACCCGGCCACGTCTTGGCCACGGCGGCTTTGACGTAGTCGCGCGAGAAGTCGAGAAGGGCCGTGGAGACCGCTACGGCGAGAGTGTTCCGCGCGCGTCCGGCGATCGCGGGCGGCACGCCCATCGCTTCCGCCAGCTGGGCGACGATCTCGTCGATGTTCACCTTGAACAGTCTTACACCGCGGTTCTTCGCGTCTTCGAGTTGGCCGCCGGTCGTGGCTGGCAAACCGCGTTCGGCGAGGTAGGCTGCCAGATCGTCGGCATAGCGGCCGTCGAGGTACGTGATCTTGTGCAGCTCGACGTCGGCATCGTCGGTGCGGTAGATGACCCCGCTACCCTCGCCCAATGCCATGAGGTGGCGCGAGAGGGTCTCGGCCTCGAAGGTCGTCAGCAGGTCTACCGCGTCGCGATGGGACGCTCGCGGCATCTCGGATGCACGCACATCGTAATAACTGTGGCGCCCCATGATGTTCGACGAGTACTCGCGACGACCGAACAGGTGCAGGCCGGCTATACCGCAGGCGCGCTGGAAGATTAGGGCGGCAGTGTCGACACCACTACCCTGAGGGCCGCCGACGCGCCAGGCTAGATCCTGGACGTGGCCGCTACCGTTACCGTTGGGGCTTTCAGCAGCCAATTTGATCGCTCCAGAGGGAGACGTGCCTCCGGGCTCCGATCACATATCGCCGATGCGAGGGACGAACCAGGCAGGAAGCAGGACACAAGCCGCGATTATGCCACTTCAGCAGGCCTGCAATGGGCCATTTTCTTCCCGCTCATGCCCCCCCCTCGACCGTTGAGTGGCTGGCCGCCCCGCCAGCTCATGGCGACCCTCGCGGAGGGCGGGGACAGTGCTATTGTGGCCGCATTCAAGGAGGTCGAAAATGGCTCTACTGGGTATCCCTCTTCTCGCACTGTTAGGTCTGGTAGTCGTCGTCGCCGCGTGGGCGATCGGCGTCTATAACCGGCTTGTGAAGCTCAAGGTCCGCTGCGAAGACGCGTGGGCGTCCATCGATGTTCAGCTCAAGCGGCGCTACGACCTGATCCCGAATCTCGTGGAGACGGTCAAGGGCTACGCCAGCCACGAGCGGGAGACGCTCGAGGCGGTCATTGCCGCACGCCAGGCAGGCATAAGCGCTGACAACGTGCAGGATCAGGCGCAGGCCGAGAACATGATCACCGGCGCGCTCAAGTCACTGTTCGCCTTGTCCGAGGCGTATCCGGACCTCAAGGCCAACACGAACTTCGGCCAGTTGCAGGAAGAACTGTCCTCGACCGAGAACAAGATCTCGTTCGCGCGCCAGAACTACAACGGCAACGTCCGCGGCTACAACACCCGGTTGGAGTCCTTCCCGGACAACGTCCTGGGCGGCATGTTCGGTTTCATGCGCCGCGAGTTCTTCGAACTGGATGACGTCGCGCAGCGCGAAGCTCCCAAGGTGGAGTTCTAGCGGCACACGTACGTCGCAGAGGAAACGCGACCCGGTGTTGGGATGAGGAGGCGAGGAGGAGGGGAATTGCGCCATGGCCACTGCTAGCGCGACCTATCACGAGCTGATTGCACGCAATCGGCGCAACAGTGTCCTCCTCGTCGCGGTGTTCATCGTCTTCGTTGGGGTCACCGTGGGGGTGCTGAGCGCCGCTGCGCTGGGAGCGCCGCCCGAGAGCGCTCTCGGCACCGGTGCGATCGCCATCGTCGCGGCCGCGCTCGTGGCGATGTGGAGCTACTACGGTGGGGGCAGCGCCATTCTCGGCATGAGCGGCGCCAAAGAGATCGTCAAAGACGACGACCCGCAGTTGTTCAACGTCGTGGAGGAGATGGCGATTGCCGCGGGTGTGCCACCACCGAAGGTCTACCTGATCAACGACACCGCGCTCAACGCGTTCGCCACGGGCCGCGATCCGGAACACGCGTCGGTGGCAATCACGAGTGGGCTGCGCGAGAAACTCTCGCGCGACGAACTCCAGGCGGTCATCGCACATGAGGTGTCGCACGTTCGCCACTTCGACATTCGTCTGATGATGCTCCTGGCCACGCTCGTGGGCATGGTGGTTCTGGTCACCGACTTCTTCTGGCGGACGCTACGCTTCCGTGCCTTCACGGGCGGCCGGCGCGGCAGTTCGCGCGACGGCGGTGCGGGCGCCGCGCTATTCGTGGTGGCGATCATCTTCTCGGTCGTTGCGCCGCTCTTCGCGCGGATCATCCAGTTGGCAGCTTCGCGCGAACGCGAGTACCTGGCCGACGCCGGGGCGGTGGAGCTTACCCGCAACCCGGACGCCATGATCTCGGCGTTGCAGAAGCTCTCCTCCGACAAAGAGGTGCTCGAGGTGGCCAACCGTGCCACCGCGCACCTATATATTGTGCAGCCGATCAAGAAGTTCGAGAAACGCGCCAAGGGCCTGTTCGCTACGCATCCATCGATGGAGTCGCGCGTCGAGCGCCTGCGCACGTTGGTTCCGGGGCCAGCAGCGGGAGAAGAAGCTGCCGCCTGACCTCATTCAGGAGGGCGTGGTGAGCAGCGACAATCAGAAACGCGCGGCTGCCGAGGCTGCCCTCGAGTTCGTGCAGCCTGGCGAAGTACTTGGCGTCGGCACTGGCTCTACGGCGAACCACTTCATCGACATGCTCGGCGAACGCTTCGCGGGCCGGGTTCCCGCTTGTGTATCGAGCTCGCACGCGAGCACCGAGCGACTCCGTGGTCTCGGCTTCAGGGTCGTCGACCTCGCCGAGGTGGATTCCTACTCGATCTACGTGGACGGCGCCGACGAGTTCGATTCGGCCCTGGCGATGATCAAAGGCGGTGGCGGGGCCCTCACCAGCGAGAAGATCGTCTCGTCGCTGGCGGATCAGTTCATCTGCATCGTCGATGCGAGCAAGCGCGTCGAAGTGCTGGGAGAGTTCCCGCTGCCGGTGGAGATCATCGGCATGGCGGAACGAGGGGTCTCCCGTGTCCTGCGAGAACTCGGCGGTGAGCCGGTCAGGCGCGAGGATTTTGTTACCGACCACGGCAATCCGATTCTCGACGTGCGTGGCTTTCGTATCCACGATCCGGTGATCCTCGAGGGCGAGATCGAAGCGATCCCGGGCGTCGTCACCTGCGGCCTGTTCGCCCGCCGCCCGGCCGACGTGGTCCTGATGGGCACCGATCAGAGCGTCCAGCGTTTCGGCGTCTAGTCTGCGCGCCCGCGTAGAATGAAGGTTCCGGACAGACGAACCGAGGCGATTGCCGCATGCCGCAGGTGAGCTCGTACATTCGAACGCTCGATTCCGAGGATCAGCTGCTGGTCGCTTGTTGTGCGGCCGCGGTGCGGCCCGAGCAGACTGATCTCGCGGATGTCGGTCCCGACATCGACATCGACCTCGACACGGTCGACTGGCGGGGGTTCGTCACGCGCGCACGCTGGCATGGCGTCCACGGCACGATTTACCCGGTCGTTGCGGCCCAGCTGCGCCCGGCGATTCCGGAAGAGCCGTGGAACTGGTTGCGTCGACTCTCGAACGGGCAGGCGCGACACAACCTCGCGGTTGCCGAGACGCTCGCGGACGTGGCCGAGGTTTTCGACCGCGAGGGCGTCGGGTACACCGTGATCAAGGGACTGCCGCTGGCGCAGAAGCTCTACGGCACGATTACAGCGCGGCGTTGCCGTGACATCGACCTGCTGGTGCGCCCGGCGGACTTCGAGCGCGCCCGTGCTCTGCTGGAGGGGCTCGGCTACGCGTCCAAGCACGGATTCACCGCGGCTCAGGATCGAGTGTGGCTGCGCCATGCTGCCGACCTCCCCATGGTGAACGCGGACCGGCGCGTGCTCGTCGAGCTGCATCACCTGTTCGAGATGCGTCCTGCCGCGGCGGCTCGCCAGTGTGTGGCGGACTTGCTTGCTTGCTCGCGGCCGTCGTCGGTTGCGAGATTCGAGGTGCCGGCCCCGCTGGGCCCCGAGTTGATCCCCTATCTGGCATGGCACGGCAGCAAGCACGCTTGGTTCCGGCTCTTCTGGCTGTTGGACATCGCGGCGCTCGAACTGCGGGCAGGAATCGACGATCGCGAGGCCATTTGGGATGCGGCCGTTCGCCTGCGTCAGGAGCGCGCGCTGGCGCTGGCGTGGTGGCTGTCGGCGGCGCTTTTCGGCGTACCTGGTGTTGCGCCACACGTGAGTGCGGCGGAGGCTCGACAGGTGGAATGGCTCGGGAGGGAGGTTCTCGCCAACGCGTTCGGTCCTGTGCAGCCGCTCGCCCCTCATACGCTGGCGCGACGGACCCGCGCGTTGCGATGGGAATGGAGTGCTTCGCGCGGCGGCGCCCAGAAGCTCGCAGTAGTGCGCGACTACCTGCTCTCGGTGCAGCCCGATGACATCCGCGCGTTGCCGTTGCCGCGATCGCTGCATTGGTTCTATCCGGTACTGCGGCCCGTGCGTGTCGCCTGGCGTCTCGGGATCGGATTAGCTCGCGCCGCGATCGTCGGGCTGCGGGGCCGACGCCAGGATCCCGTCGTTGACCCTGCGGCGCGCGAGCCGTAGCCGATGCCGCGTGTTCTGTTCGTCAGCTATGTGTTCCCGCCGATGGTTGCGGGGGGCGCGATACGCACGGGGCAACTCGCGCGCTTTCTGCCGGCGTGCGGTTGGGATGTCACGGTCCTGACCGTCGAATGCGCGACCGGGGCGGCGATCGATCACGCTGCGGTCGAGGCCCTTCCCGAGAGTGTCCGTGTTGCCCGAGCCTGGGGACCCAATCAGCTGGTGTCGATGCGCGGTAGGGCGCAGGCGCGACACGGTGTGGCCGGATGGCTGCGCCGGCGCGCGATTGGTGCCGCCAAGATGCTCGCCGTACCCGACCGTCAGATCACCTGGTACCCGATGGCTGTCCGCCGAGGCAAGGAACTCCTCGCCGCTGAGACTCATGACGCGATCCTGGCGAGCTATGGACCAGCCACCAGCGCGCTGGTGGCTGCCCGGCTGGCGACGATCTCCGGATTGCCGTTCGTGCTCGATTTCCGCGACCTGTGGAGCGATCTGCCGCTGGACGTGTTCGCCAGCGACTGGCACCGGCGTCGCGCGTCGCGTTACGAGGCGCGCTGTGTGGCGCAGGCGGCGCGAGTGACCTGTGTGTCGGATCGCATGGCCGAGCACCTGACGACACGGCACAACCTGACCTCGAACCCGGCGGTCGCGATCCCGAACGGTTTCGACCCCGGACAGTTGTTGCCGTCTGGAGCGGGGCGTCGCGCGGAGGATGCCGCGGGACACGAGGATCGAACGGTTGGCTCTGGCGATGCGCCCCCGCTGCGCATCGTCTACGCCGGAGCAGTGCATCGATTCCAGTTCGTCGAGACCTTTCTCGCCGCTCTTCGGACGGGTCTCGAAGCGAACGACTTCCAGCGTCAGGATATCGAGGTGACGTTCGTAGGTAATCTCTCGCCCGAAACCCCCGCCCGTTTCGGGCTCGGCGGGATCGTGCGGTGCGAACCGTTCGTGCCTCACAGCGAAGTCGCCGCGTTGCTCGCCGCCGCCGACGTGCTGTTGCTCATCGAGCAACCCGGCTATTGGAGCGAGTTCTCGTATTCCGCCAAGACGTTCGACTACGCTGTCACCGGCAAGCCCGTGCTGGCGTTGGTCGAGGCCGACGGCAACAGCGCCGGCTTGCTCCGCGAGCTCGGTACCGGGATCATCATGCCTCCGAACGATGAGGGCGCGATTCTGACCGCTCTCGTGGAACTCCTCGCTCGTCCGCGCCCCGAACCGCAAGCCGTCGATACCACTGTGTCGCCGCTCAAGAGATTCGATCGCCGCCGGCTCACGGCCGAAATGGCTACGGTGCTCGCAGCGGCGGTGGACGCCACGAGGCAGGAATCTCCTTGAACGCTGTGCGACGTCATGTGGGGGCGCTGGTCTTCGGACTGCGACTGCTGTGGGCGGCGACCCCTGGTTTGGTGGTTTCGGGCTTCGTACTGCAGGCCGCGCAGGCGACGTTGCCGCTGGCGGCGCTGTTGATCCTGCGCGAACTCATCGATTCGCTGAACGCCGCGATGGCTCAGCCGGATCCCGCCGCGGCGCTCGCCGACCCTACCCGGTACGCGTTGATGATCGGCGCCGTGGGTCTCGCGACGGCGGCGTTGCGGGCGATCGGCACATTGGTCACCTCGGGTCAGAGTTCCTGGCTGAATGTGCACGTCCAGGAGCTGATCCACGCCCAGTCGGTGCGCATGGATCTCGGTTACTTCGAGAACCCGGCGTTCAACGACAGTTTGCATCGTGCCCAGCGTCAAGGTGCCACGCGCCCAGGACAGGTAGCCGGGCGCGTGATGGGTCTGCTGCGTGGGGTCCTTACGGCGGCCGGCGTGGTGGTGTTGCTGGCGTCGGTCGATCCGGTGCCCCTCATCATCCTGCTGTTGGCCTTTGGGCCCGGGTATGCGATCGGCATCCGTAACGCTGACCGCAACTACAGCTGGCACCAGCGGCGCACCGCGTCGGAGCGCATGGCCGCCGTCCTGGATCAGATGCTCACTCATTTGCCGTTCGCCAAGGAGGTGCGGTCGTATCGCCTCGGAGAACACCTGAGCGAGCGCTTCCGGAAGCTCCGCCACGAACTCGTCAGCGAGCAGATCGGTCTTGCGCGCAGGCGCGCGTTAGGCGACCTGATGAGCCAGGTGGTCGTTGTGGTGGCACTGATCGGGACATTGATATGGGCCTTGCGGCAGACCGCTGGCGGGGTGATGAGCGTTGGCGAGTTGGTCATGTACTACGGAGCTCTGCAGCGCCTCGTCGGGGCCTCCCGCCAGGTTCGTTCAGGGGTGACGGGACTTTACGAAGACGGTCTTTTCCTCGGCAACCTGCGCGACTACCTCGAGATGCAGCCGCAGGTCGCCGAGCCGCTGCGGCCGGCGTTGTTGGCGCCGCTGGCGTCGTCGATCGATTTCCATCACGTCTCGTTCACCTACCCGGGGGGGAATCATCCGGCGCTGTCCGATGTGAGCCTGACCATCAGGGAGGGAGAGGTCGTTGCCCTCGTGGGTCCCAACGGCTCAGGTAAGAGCACGCTCGTGAAACTCCTCAACCGGCTCTATGACCCGGCGGCAGGTCGCGTCGAGTGGGACGGTCGGGATATCCGTGAGCTGGGCCTGGATCGCTACCGGAGCCAGTTCGCCACCGTATTTCAGGACTTCGCGCGGTTTCCGCTGACCGCGACGGAGAACATCGGCTTCGGCGACATCGATCGGCTTGACGACATCGATAGCATTCGCGCGGCGGCGGGACGGTCTGATGTGCTCCAGCTGCTGGATGCGCTCCCCGACGGTATCGACACACCGCTGAATCGCTGGCTGCACGACGGCGCCGAGCTGAGCGGCGGCGAGTGGCAGCGGGTGGCTCTCGCTCGAGCGTTCTTCTCCGACGCTCCGATCGTGATTCTCGACGAGCCGACGGCGTCGATGGATGCCCTGCTGGAAGCGGCGATCTTCGACCGCTTTCGCGAGCTCATGCGAGGCCGCACGACAGTGCTGATAAGCCACCGACTCGCCAGCGTTCATGCTGCCGACCGGATCCACGTGCTCGAAGCGGGACGGCTGGTCGAGACCGGCACGCACGATGAACTCATCGATAACGCGGGACTGTATGCGTCGATGTACCATGCCCAGGCTTCACGCTACCGTTAGCGCGCCCAGCTTCCCCCTGAGTCCATGACCTACGCCTACGACGCTTACCATCTGCGCTTCGAGATGCCCTTCGAGTGTCCCGAACTGGCGCCCGCCCCCGACGACGGCGGCGCTCCCGACGTTAGGGTGGTCTACGGCGATGTGCCGGACTCGATTGAGTCCGACAAGGCCGGAGTCGTCTACCAGGCCAACCCGGAGCAGTTCCTGCTCAAGCTCGACGGCGTGGCGAATTATCTAGTCGATGGCAGCGAGATGATCACCATCGAGCGGGCCCCGGATTCCGACGATGCGAGCGTGCGGATTTTCCTCCTCGGCTCGTGCCTGGCGGCGGTGCTCCACCACCGCGAGATGCTCGCGCTACATGCGAGCGCCATCTACACCGACGAGGGCGCGGTTCTGTTCATGGGCGCCTCGGGAAACGGCAAGAGCACCACGTTGAGGGCGTTCCTCGACCGCGGTTATCGCATGCTCTCGGATGACGTCGTGGCCATCGTGCTCGATGACGATGGCAATCCGCTGGCATTGCCCGGCTATCCGCAGACGAAGCTCTGGGCCGACACCGCCGAGAAGTTCGAGATCGACACCGAGCCGCTGCGGCAGGTTCGCCCGAACATGAAGAAGTTCGCGGTGCCCACACACGAGCAGTTCGTCGCCCAGGCCGTGCCACTGCGGGCGCTCTACGTGCTCATGTCGGTGAACCGCGACGTGTTCGATATCCACCAGATCGAGAACACGGCCGCGTTCCGCTCGGTTCTCAATCAGACGTACCGTCGCATGTTCCTGCCCGGCCTCGGCATGCAGGCGACGCATTTTGCGCTGGCCACAAAGGTCGCCGCCACGGTGCCGGTGAAGCGCATCCGGCGCCCGAACGCCGGCTTCACCGCGCGCAAGCTCGCCGACATGATTGAACTCGACCTGGCCGGCAGGTATGAGGCGCCCGAAGAGGACGAGGATGCCACGCTCGCAGCCTTCGTGGCCGCGCAGGAAGCCGCGGCAGGCGCCGAGTAGCCGTGGCCGGGATCGTCTGGCTCGCTTCCTATCCGAAATCGGGCAACACCTGGACACGCGCGCTCCTCGCGAATTACATTCGCGACTTCGACGAGCCGGTCCACATCAACAACCTCGGCGGCGGCCCTATCGCTTCCGCGCGCCAGGCGTTCGATGACAATGTGGGAGTGGAGGCCGCAGATCTGCTGCCCGAGGAGGTCGAACGCTACCGGCCGGGGGTCTATGAGCAGATTGCCGCGGAGCTGGCGGAGCGCGACAACCCCAGCTTCCTGAAGGTGCACGACGCCTATACCTACAACGCGGAGGGCGTGCCGCTGATGTCGAAGGCCGCCACGCAGGCGAGCCTCTATATCGTCCGTAATCCTCTCGATGTGGCGGTGTCGTTCGCGCATCACTCCGGCGTGAAGGTCGCCAAATCCGTCAAGTGGATGAATCAGGAAGACTTCTCATTCGTCGGCCGCGACGACAGGGTCTTCAACCAGCTCAAGCAGCGACTGTTGACCTGGAGTGGGCACGTGAGCAGCTGGATCGACGAGCCGGGCCTGAACACGCTGATCGTCCGTTTCGAGGACCTCAAAGCCGACACGGTGGGGACCTTCGGGCGAGTGGTTCGGCACGCGGGCTTCGAGTACGACGAGGCACGGGTCGAGAAGGCGGTCGACTTTGCCAGCATTGCCCGCTTGCAGGAGCAGGAGGCCGAACATGGCTTCGGAGAGAAGCCGTTCGGCATGAAATCGTTCTTCCGCCGTGGCAAGGTAGGCGGCTGGCGCGAAGAACTGGGCGAAGAACTGGCGGCGAAGGTGATCGCCGACCACGGCGACGTGATGCGCAGATTGGGTTACCTGGACGAGACTGGACACGTTGTGCTCGACGAGTTACCAGCGGAGATCCAAACAGGAGAGAAGGTCAGATGACCGAAGAAGAGACCGAGCTGACCGCCGCCAGTGTCCTGGAGCGCAACAACGAGATCATGACCGCCGAGATGGGCGAGGAACTCGTGATGTTGCACATCGACCAGGGCAGCTACTTTGGCCTCGATGAGATCGGCCGCGAGATCTGGGCGCGCATCGAGAAGCCGACCTCGATGGGCGACCTGTGCGCGGCATTGCAGGCGGAGTACGACGCGGAGGCCGAGACCGTGGAAACCGACGTCAAGACTTTCATCACTCGCCTGATGCGCAACGACCTGGTGACGATCGATGGGGAAAAGGTGGCGTAGGCTCGCCCGTTTTCTCGGTCGATCACCGCACCAGAAACTGCTCCTGTTCGAGTCCACCACGCTGCTGGCCTGGTCGCGACTGCAGGTACGCACTGTGCCGTTCAAGTGGATCGGCAATCGGCTGGGCACGATGCACGTGGAATGTTTCGAGGAGGTCGACGACACGGCGATGGCGCGGGCCCGCGAGGTCGCCTGGGCGGTGAACGCCGCGGCACGCCACACCTGGTGGACGAGCAACTGTCTGCCCCGCGCCATGACCGCCCATCGCATGCTCGCGCGGCGCGGCTTGCCGACGACCGTCTATCTCGGCGCGGCCAAGGAAGATCCCGAAACGATGATCGCGCATGCCTGGCTGCGCTGCGGCAAGGCGCTCCTCACCGGCGGGCCGGGTCACCGGCGCTACACCGTTGTGGCAACCTTCGCCAGCTATTCTGACGAGTCGGTCTGGCCGCGTGCACAGACGCGCGCACCCTGAGGCTCTCACTCACCTTCTGCACGCCGTTCCGCCCCGACGGTTCACCCAAGGCTCCGATTCATGAGCGCAATCTGCGGACGACTTCACCTCGATGGTTCTCCGGTGGACACCGGGCGGATCCAGGCGAGCCTCGACGCCATGGCGCGATACGGCCCTGACGGCGCAGGCCAGTGGAGCGAGGGCGCCGTCGCGTTCGGACACCAGTTGCACGCGCTGCTGCCGGAGTCCGTGGGGATATCGCATCCGATCCATCTGTCGGGGCCCGACCTGACGATCACCGCCGACGCGCGCATCGACAACCGCGAAGATCTGGCACGCGCGCTTGGACTCGAGAACGCCGAGGTGGCCGACTGGACCGACGAGCGGTACATCCTGGCGGCCTACGAGAAGTGGGGCATCGACTGTGTCGAGAAGCTGCTGGGTGACTTCGCCTTTGCCTTGTGGGACGCACGCAACCGCAGGCTTGTCCTGGCCCGTGACTTCATCGGTGCGCGGCCGCTCTACTACGCCGCGGACGGCAAGCGCGTGGCGTTCGCCAGCGATGTCCGCGGCGCCCTGGAGGCGGCCGGTCTGCCGCAGCACCTGGACCCGGACTCTCTGCGCGAGCAGTTCTACCGTGGCGCACAGCAGAACAAGGAACGCACGTTCTTCAAGGATCTGGCGAAACTGCCGCCCGGGCACTGGCTAACGGCCGACGAGTCCGGCGTGCGCAAACATCGTTATTGGGATCCCGCGAACGTCCCGGGCCGCCGGGTAGGCTCCGAGGACAACGCGATCGCCGAGATTCTCGAACTCGTGACCGAGGCAACGCGCTGCCGAACGCGCAGCACCCGGCCGGTGGGGGCACACGCCAGCGGCGGGCTCGACTCTTCCACACTTGCGGTCCTGGCCGCTCGCATCCTGCGCGAATCGGACCGCTCTCTGACCGCCATCAACTGGGCACCGCCTTTCACCGACGCCGACCTGCCGCTCGATCCGGACAAGGACGAGCGCGCCACCGTCGAGGCGCTGGTGCAGGCCGAACCGAACATCGAGTCGTGCTACACGCCGATCACAGCGGCAGACCTGGCGGACGGCTGGGCCGCCGACATCACGGTGCATCCGAACACCACCCTGCGCTGGGAGTATCGCGCCAGCAGGGAGGCAGCTTCTCGCGGTGTAGGGGTCGTGCTGTCTGGATGGGGTGGTGACGAGACCATTGCTTTCAACGGCCGCGGCTTCTTCTCCGACCTGGCGCGGCGAGGCCGCTGGGTCAGGTTGGCGCGCGAACTGCATCTGAGATCACAGATTCACCCGGTGAAGTACTGGGGCCTGCGCCGCAAGGTGATCCTGCCGTTGATGTCCGACGGCATGGTGAGGACGCTTCTACCGAAGCACGCCGAATCGCGCACGAACAAGAGCCTGGCCAATTGTCTGACCCCCGAACTGCGCACCCTCATGGAAGGCATCGAGCCGGAGCCCAAGAGCGGCCGCGAGCGTCCTGGACGCCGACACATGCAGGAAGTGCTCCTCGAACTCGGCCATCTCAACCACCGCGCCGAATCGTGGAACGACCACGGTGCCAACCTGAACATCGAGTACCGGTTCCCCGTGCTCGATCAGCGTGTGGTGGAGTTCTCCCTCGGCGGCCCTGACTGGCTGTTCTTCAACAACGGCTGGAAGCGCTACGCCTTTCGCAAGTCGATGGAAGGCCTGGTGCCGGCCGACGCTCAGTGGAAGAAGCGCAAGGGCGATCCGGCCATGGTCGCGGGCATGGGCGCACACGTCGAGCCCGCCAAGGAGCTCCAGCGCCTGGCCATCCTGGCCCGCGAACCCATGGTCCGCGAGGCCGGCCTTCTCGACTACGACGCGTTTCTCGACGGCTATGACAACGACCGTACGAACGCTCAACAGCTGCAGGCCGGCGGCTCTCGTCCTGCGCTCCAGGGGAGCCAGTGGGTCACCTGGCTGGCGTTCGCGACGGGGACCATGGGCTAGCCCGTCCACCTGGCCGTGAGTCACCTGAGCAGGCGGTCTCACGTAGACTTAGCCTCGCTCAGAAGACCGAAAGTAGCTCAATTCGACAACAACTCTGTTCCATTCAAGAGAGGAGATCGTGTGTTCCCGAACCAACGAGAAGGCAAAAAATGGCGTGCCCCACGCCTGACCAGCCTTGATCCGCAGTCCACGGCCGGGATTGGAACAGGTACGTCACACACGGGCACAGAAGCAGGAGCCATGTTCACAATGAAACCGACGGCTGCGGTCGAAGTTGACGCGATGGCTTGTTTTTCTACTGGCCCTGGTCCCGCGGGAGCCAGCTGACCGTCACGCACGATGAGGTTCGACTCCAGTACGCGATGCCGTCGAGATCCTCCCGGCGGCCGGTGGCCGCTTGTCCCTTACCAGGGCTTCGATGCCGACATAGGGGATGGGGGTGCGGCCGTTGGCGTCGACCTGATGATATCGCCGGGGTAGGAAATGTCTGCTGGATTGGAGTTCTTGACCGCGCCGATTGCGCTGCGCGCCGGCGTTCTCCGGACGACCCTCGAGGATGGCGCCGTGGTGCTGTCCGACCCCGACCGGGTAACAGTGTTCGATGCCGTGGTGGAGAAGGCGGTCTTGCCGCTGATCGACGGCGAGCGGACGGGTAGTGCGCTGGCGACCGCTGCTGCTGAGGTCGGCTGCGGGAATTTCGACGTGGTGGAGGCGCTGCTGCGGTTGCAGTCGGCTGGCTGGATCGAGGTGGTGAGGGCTCCGATTCGCGTGGCGGTGGTCGGAATCGCTGCGGCCGTGGAGGCGCTCAGGGAGGGAATCGGGGCAGCCGCTGGTCTCACGCTTGAAGGTGACGGCGCGGAGGTGACCGTGGTGATCGCCCGCGACTACCTCGACGAGGCTGTGGCGGAACTGGCAAGGGAGTCGAGTGGGCCGGTGCTTCTGTGTCGGCCGGCGGGAGAGGACTTGTGGATCGGGCCTGTGCTCGTACCGGGCGAGACGGCGTGTTGGGACTGTCTGGCCCATCGGCTCAGACGCAATCGCGAAGGCCTCGCGCTGCTGGCTGCGGACGCGCCGGAGGATGCCGCCTCCGCGGCGGCGCTGGTTGATCTGCTGGTGGCCCAACTCCGGGAGTATGGCCGCTCTGCGCGAGAGCACCAGCTGCGCGGGCTGCTCGTAACGGTCGATACGACGAGGTTGACGAGTTCGCGCCACGTGGTGACCCGCCGCCCACAGTGCGCGCATTGCGGGGATCCGACGGCCGAGCCGGCGCCGGTGCGGTTGGCCGAGCGTCCTCGGGTCGGCGACGGTGAGTCCGGATTTCGGGCAGTCGGCCCCGAGGACCTGCTGCGCGACTACAACCACCACGTGAGCCCGATCACCGGCATTGCGAAGGGTATCTGGCGGGTGGGCGACGAGGACGCGGTGCACGTGTACCGGGCGCCGCACATGTCGAACCATCCCGCCGCCGACTGGGGAGAATTCCGCGGTCGTGGCAGAAACGCCGCCGGGGGCAAGGGCACCACTGCCGTGCAGGGACGCGCTAGCGCGCTGGGGGAATCGCTCGAGCGCTACTCGTCCGTGTGGGATGGCACCGAACCCACGGAAACGGCGAGTTTCGTGGAGATGGCCGCGCGCAGCGAACCGATCCTGCATCCTCGCGAGTGCATGCTGTTCAGCGACGCGCAGTACGCGGATCGCAAGGTGATCAATGCCAACAAGAAGTCGTTCAAGGAGAGCGTGCCCAAGCTCTACGAGGACGATCGCCAGATCCACTGGTCGAAGATCTGGTCGCTCACGCAAGGGCGCTGGGTCTGGGCTCCGGCAGCCTACGTGTACTTCGGCGCACCGCAGAAGAAGCACTACGTGATCGGGGAATCCAACGGCAACGCGGCGGGCGCCTCGATCGAAGATGCGGTGCTGCAGGGTTTCCTGGAGCTCGTCGAGCGCGACAGCGTGGCGCTGTGGTGGTACAACGCGCTCCCGAAGGCAGGTGTTCGGTTGGACGGAATCGATGACGCCTATATCGACCCGCTACGGCAGCACTTCGCCAGGCTGGGCCGAGAGTTCTGGGTGCTCGATCTCACCGCGGATCTCACCGTGCCGGCCTTCGTCTGTGTCAGCCGACGCCTGGGTGATGGCCCGGACGAGGTGACGATGGGATTCGGCGCGCATGTTGATCCCCGCGTCGGGATCCTCCGCAGCATCGCCGAGATGAATCAGCTGATGCCCGCCGCGCTGCGCGAGATCGATCGCCCCGACCGGCCGGTCGAGGAGATCGAGGACGACGGCACCTCGGCGCACCTGCTTGTCGACGAGACGCCGTATCTGACCCCCGATCCGAACCAGCCGGAAAGGACGCTGGGCGACTTCGAGACACTGGACGACGAGGATCTCGGCCGCATCGCGCGACAGTGCCAGGCGCTCGTCGAGAGCGCCGGCACGGAGATGCTCGTGCACGACCTCACCCGGCCCGATGTCGGCTTGCCGGTGGTGAAGGTGGTGGTCCCAGGCATGCGCCACTTCTGGCCCCGCTTCGCTCCCGGCCGCCTCTACGACGTGCCGGTCCAGATGGGCTGGCTCGACCGTGCGTTGACCGAGCAAGAACTGAACCCGGTGAAGCTCAACGGCTGAGGTCGTCTACTCGATCTGAGACCGCATCCACTTGGTGAGATCGTCCTTGGTCGCCGACCCGGCGGCTATCGCGAGGGTCATCTTCTCGAGTTCCACCGGTCCAGGGAGCGCGCCGACGCCGTTCAGGTGGAGGAAGATCAGCGCTGCCAGCGCCGCGGTGCGCTTGTTGCCGTCGTGGAAGGCGTGGTTCTGCGCGATGTGAAACAGGTACGCAGCGGCCATCTCAGCCAGTCCCGGGTGAAGGAACTGTCCGCCGAACTGCTGCTGTGGCATGAGAACGGCCGACTCCAGCAGACCAGGGTCACGGAGGCCCACCAATCCGCCTTCATGGCGAATCGTGTTTTCGTGAATCGTCAGGACGTCGGTGACGGCCAGGAAGCGGACAGTTGTCACTCGGCGAGGCGCTCGAGCATCTCGCCGTAACGCGGTCGGAGCTTCTCGATCGCGGCGAGCACACGGTCTCGGCCGATGCCTACGTTGACTGGCGTGATGATCAACGAGTTGCCACTCACTGTGACCTGCAGTTGAGTCTCACCGTCAATACCCAGCGCTTCCATGATCGGCTTGTCGATCACCAGTGCCTGGCTGTTCCCGTGCTTCTGAAGGTTCTTGATCATTCCTCGCTCCGAGTTATAACAACGTTATAACGTGATAGGGTGCGCAACGTCAAGCGCCGACTGAACCGAGTCGCTGTAGACTGCACGGATGGCCAGCAGATACCTGAGAGGGACGGTGGTTCTCGATGGCTGAGGTCCAGGCGACTGTTGTGCGGCTGAGGCTCGCACCGGGTGTTGAGCTGAACTGGAGCGACGCTGGTCTGGTCGCAAACAGCGATCGTCGGCGCGTTGCCGAGCCGTTCGACGAACCGGCTTCGGACGCCTTCCTGTTGTTGCGCGGCCAAGGGCTTCCGGAGGAGGAGCTGGCGGCCGGCCTGCTGAGCGCAGATCCCGAGGAAGGCGCGCGCTCGCTGGCGTTCCTGCTGCGACTCAAACTCACCGGCATGGTTGCTGAGACTCTGGTGGTAGGTGGCGTCGAGCAGGCGACGCGACGCATCGCTTCCGGATCATTCAGGCCCACGCCCCACCGGGCGGATGCCGCTTACTCCCTATCGCGGTTTGCATACATGCATCGCGAGCAGTCGACGATGGTCCTCGAGTCGCCGCGGTCCCATTGGCGAGTTGAGCTGCACACAGCCGAGGCGATGGCCTGGCTCGAAGCGCTCATATCTCCTGACGCGACGGCGCTTGACGGTGTTGTAACGGAGTTTCTTGCCGAAACCGGGATGCTCACGGAGGTCTCCCCGGACGGTGTCCTGGCGGAGGACGAGAACGACAGCCTGCGGACGTGGGAGTTCCATGACCTGCTTTTTCACGATCGCAGCCGCCGTGGAAGACACGATGGCCGCATTGGCGGCACGTTCCGGTTTCGCGGCCAGATCCTCGCGGTGCCGCTGCGCCGTGAGGATTCGGCGAGCACGCAGATCAGGCTGCCTGTTCCCGATCTCGAGTCGGCCTCGGCTGCCGAGCCTCCGTTCAGCGCGGTTCTCGAAAGCCGCCGATCCTCGCGTCCGGTGGGTGCCGAGATCACGTTGGGGCAGCTATCGGAACTGCTGTACCGATCGGCCCGGGCGCAAGGCCATGACGAAGAGCACGGAACCAGCTGGCGGCCGTATCCGACGGGCGGCGCCGTGGGAGAGCTCGAGGTCTACGTGACGGTGGAGCGGTGCGCTGGTCTCGAGCCTGGGATGTACCGCTATGACAGCCTTGACCATCAACTCGCGCCGGTCGCGGCCACGGACTCGTCGCGCGCGCGCCTGCTCGACGCGGCCGCCGGGGCCCAGGGTAGGGAAGGCCGACCGGCAGTGCTATTGACCCTCGCCAGCCGGTTCGGCCGCGTGTCCTGGAAGTACGAGGGACTCGCCTATGCCCTGATGCTCAAGAACGCCGGCGGCTTGCTCCAGACGATCTGCCTGGTAGCGACAGCAATGGACATGGCGGCCTGCGCCCTGGGCACAGGCAACAGCGCTGATTTCGCACGGGCAACCGGCCTGCCCGAACACGTCGAGGGCCCGGTGTCGGAGATCACGCTCGGCTGAAACGGCGGTACACTGCGCGGCCATGGCTTACGGAAACCTGCAGGGGCAGCGCTCGATGGCGCTGGACGCGACGCGCAACGCGGTCTATGACCGAGCGTTGGCGACGCACAGCACACCCGACTCGATCGTACTGGACCTGGGCGCCGGGGTCGGCATTTTCGGCATGCTGGCGCTCAAGCATGGCGCGCGGCGCGTGTACTGCGTCGAACCGCAGGACCTCGGCGTCATGGCGCATGAGATCGCCGCGGCGAATGGCTGGGCCGATCGCCTGACGGTCCTGCAGGGCCGCATCGAAGAGATCGAGCTGCCGGAGAAGGTCGACATCATCGTCTCCGCAATGACCGGCAATCTCCTGTTCAACGAGGATCTTCTGCCGACGGTGTTTCACGCGCGCGATGAGTACCTGAAGCCGAGAGGGGTTCTCGTACCATCGGTAGCGGCGATCGATGCCGTGCCGGTGGCCGCTCCGGAGCTTCTCAGGCGCCACCTGGACAGTTGGGCGGAGCCCCATCTAGGCATCGACGTCAGCGCTGCTCGGCGTTACGCGGCAAACAGCATCGTGTTCCGCGACCCGAAGCTGCGCGACGCGACGGCGCTCGGAGACACGCAGGAGCTGTTCGCGCTCGACCTGCAAGCCGCGAGCTACGAGAAGTTCGACGCGACGGTGAACCTGAACGTCACCGAGTCGGGCCGCTGCGACGGCATCGCCACCTGGCTGCGCATGAAACTCGGCGACGATTGGCTCCCGACGGGCCCCTTCGACCCGCAGGTACACTGGGCCCCGGCCTGCGTGCCGATGGATCCGCCGGTGGATGTTCAGGTCGGCGACTCGATCGAGTTCCGCCTCATGCGCCCGCCGCATGGCGACTGGGCCTGGCGCGCCCGTTTCGGCGATCAGGTGCGCCAGGGCTCCACCATGTTCGCGCGCCCGCGCGGCCAGGCCGTACGGCAAACGGCTGAACAGGCGACTCCGGCGGCAACCGAGAGAGCCCGTGCGGTGGCGGCCGTGATTGCTGCGATGGACGGGGACACCTCGTTGGCCGACATCGCTGCCCGTGTGGGCGACGAGTTCTCGGGCTTGTTGCCGACCGCGGAGCGAGCGCTGGGTTTCGTGCAGCGCGTTGTGCGCACGCACAGTCGCTAGCCCGGGCTGCCAGGCGGGGTCAGGCAGGGGCGCGTGATCCGGTAGGATGCCGCTTCCATGAGATCTCAACGCGCAAGAAATCACGTGGCTACGAGAACGGCGATCACATTCCTGGCAGCGTCGGTGCTGTGCGGTACGGCCGTCGCCCAGGCGCCGGGATCGCCAGATCAGGCTGAGGAGCCGACCGGGCCCCTACCGCACGTGCGGGTGGTGGCCACCGGCGGGACGATCGCCGGTCGTGCTCAGTCCGCCGAGGCCGGTGCCGGCTACGAGTCTGGCGCGCTGCCCATCGAGGAGCTTCTCGCGGACCTGCCGGGGCTGGATCGGATGGCCGAGGTCACCGCCGAGCAGTTCATCAACGTGCCGTCGACCGCCGTATCGCCGGCCCACTGGCTCGGCCTGGCGCAGCGCCTCAACGAGATCCTGCGCGACGGTATCGACGGCCGGGCGGTAGACGGGGTCGTCGTGACCCACGGCACCGACGCGCTCGAGGAAACGGCCTACTTTCTCGACCTGACGGTGCTGAGCGACAAGCCCGTGGTGGTGGTTGGCGCGATGCGGCCGCCGGGAACGGTGTCGGCGGATGGTCCGATCAACCTGATTCGAGCCATTCAGACTGCCGGGGCGGAGGAATCGCATGGCCGCGGCACTCTCGTGGTGCTCAACGAAGAGATCCACGATGCGCGCGATGCCACCAAGACCAACACGCACTCGGTCGAGACCTTTCGATCACGCAGTTGGGGGCCGCTCGGCAATGTCGGACGCGATGGGGCCCACTACTATCGTCGTGCCGAGAAGCGCGACGGTGCGCGCAGCGAATTCGATGTGACCGCCAATACGCCCGAAGACATCCCCCGCGTGGACATTCTCTACAGCTACAACGGCGCGGATGGGGTTGGCGCACAGGGGTTCGCCGACGCCGGGGCGGTGGGTCTCGTTGTGGCCGGATCCGGCGGCGGGGGAACCTCACGCGAGCTCGGCGAAACGCTGCGCGAACTCGCCCAGGGAGGCGTCTGGTTGGTGCGTACCAGCCGAACGGGTTCAGGGTCGGTTGGTGGATGGGGCCGGGGCACCTACGTGGGTGCCGACGACTTGCTGCCCCAGAAGGCTCGCATCCTGCTGATGGTGGCCCTGATGTCTACCCAGGACCCTGAAGAGATCCAGCGCATCTTCCGCGAGTACTAGAAGCCCAGTTTCTAGAGGCTCCACCAGGCTTCGCTCGCAGGCTGCTATTTCCGCGGGACCAGGCCCACGACGCGGGCCGGCGCGCCGCTGCCGCCCTCGATCTTGGCGGGTAGCGCGATCAGGTAGGCACCGGCTTCCGGCAGCTGGTCGAGGTTGGTCAGGTTCTCCAGATTGAATAGCTGCGCCTCGGCCAGCACTCGGTGGGCGGTGAAAGCCAGGTTGTTGCCGGGATCGATGCTGGCGGTGTCGACCCCGACACCCACGGCCCCGACCTCGATGGCGCGCTCGGCGCCCGCTGACGACACGCCGGGGAAGTGCATTGTCGTGGTGTCGAAGGGGTCGTCGCTGCCGTAGTAGCCGCTCCAGTCGGGCCACTTGGCCGACCAGCCCGTACGCACGAGAATGATCGCTCCGGCGGGCCGGTCGCCGTGATCCTCGATCCAGTCGTCGATGTCTTCGGGCTGCAGCGTGGTATCGGCATCGATAGCTGAGCGGGCGGAGATATCGACGACCACCGCAGGTGCCAGGAAGCGCCCCAGCGGAATCTCGGCGTTGGTCCAGCCGCTCTCGGCGAAGTGGATAGGGGCGTCGAGGTGTGTGCCGAGGTGCTCGGGCGTGGCGAAGTAGCCCATTGCGTACCACTTGCCGTCCTCGCCAGCTCCCCAGAGTTGCTTTTCGTACTCGAAGGGCGAGCCGTTGGGCCAGTAGAGACTGTCCTCGCTGAGTGCGTAGGTCAGGTCCACGAGTTCGTAGTTCGCGAACGGGTCAACCCAAACCTCCTCGCTCGCGGAGCTCGTAGAATCGCCATTCCTGAGAGTGAATCTGCATCCAGGCAGCCCGACCATTACGAACAAGACACAAGAGAGGACGACCAAAGCGCATCGCTGCGGCAGGCGTGTTGGGGCGAGATGGCGCATGCGGTGGAACCTCGTACGGTCGAAGGGAACTGGTGGCGACAGGCGACGGAGTTCGGACGGACCTCAGTCCTGTTCGACCAACTCGATCCTGTCAGGGCCATTCGGCACGACGCAGAGAAACTCGAACGGCGCCTCGACGACGTCGTACGAGTGCGGTGTGCCGGCCGGGATGTAGACGGCGTCGTCAGCCTTCACGTCGTGGATCTGGTCACCGATACGAACGCGGGCACGGCCGCGCAGCACGTACTGCTCGTGCTCCACCGCGTTGGTGTGAAACGGCATGCCGCCGCCCTCGCCCATCACGAAGCGGCGCATGGCGAAGTTGGGAGCGCCGTCGCCCTCGCCCACGAGTACCTGGGTCCGCGTCGCGGTGCCGGCGGGGACCGGGTGCAGTTCGAGTTCCTCGACCGGCTTCACGACGCCCTTTCTGCCGTCAGTCATCGTCTGTTTCCTGTTCCGATGTGGGCCACGGCGAGTTGCTGCCTGGCGCCTGCTTGATGTAGAGGTCGCGCTTCGGGTAGGGGATCTCGATGCCAGCCGCGTCGAACAGTACCTTCACCCGTTCGGTGATCCAGTCGTCGGCGTCGCGCCGTCGACGCGCGTCCTGGAGCCAGACGCGCAGTTGAAGGTCCACCGACGAGGCGCCAAACGAGCGCAGGATACACGCCGGCACGGGGTGCTCCTTGACGTGCTCGCACTCATCGGCGGCCTGTAGGCACAGCTTCTTGGCCTGCTCGACGTTGGCGTCGTAGGCGATGCCGATGGGGATGCGCAGACGAATCGACGCGCCCGAGGCCGTGTAGTTGATGATGTCGCGGCGCATGATCTCGTTGTTCGGGATGATCACGATGATGTTGTCGGTGGTGCGAATCTTGGTCGCGCGGATACCGATCTCGACGATGTCACCCCAATTGGCCTGCAGCTTTGGCGCGCCCCAGATCTCGATGCGGTCGCCAACCTCGAAGGGGCGATCGACGATCAGCAGCACGCCGGCAATAAGATTCGACAGCGTGTCCTTGGCTGCGAAGGAGATGCCGATGCCTAGCACGCTCGCACCCGCCAGTAGCGGTGCGATCGAGATTCCCATCGTCTCGGCCGCAACCATCACACCGAGCGCCACGATCCCCCACGAGAGGATCCTGTTGATCCACGGGAGCGCGGTGTCGTCGAGTTTGGACTCGGTCTTGGCAACCAGGTTCTTCTCGGCGATTGTCAACAGATGGCGCGTGGCTCGCGCGATCGGCAACGTTAGCGCGACGATCCAGACGCCACTGACGAGGTTACTAGCGCGGGGAAGATCCCAGATATGAGCGATCCGCCACAGAGCCCAGAACGCGATCGACAGGAGCACGACGCCGCGGATCGCTTCAACGATGTGGTCATCGATCTTCGTCTGCGTTCGCGCTGCGAAGCGACTCTCGAGGATGCCAAGCAGCCAGCGGGCGATCAGGAAAACCGCACCCGCAGCAAGTAACTGGAGGAGGCTCTGTACGAGGCGCGGCAGAGCGAAGTCGCGCGCCTGGATCAGCCACGCTTGATAGTCGATGCTGCTGAGATCAAACCCTAGGAATTCCTGCATCGCCCGAAGCTAGCACAGGCCGCAGCCGTAGCCGACTCGGGTCTGTCGCGGCGTGGTCCTTTGAGTACTCTTGGCGGATGCAAGCGCAAGGAACCCACATGAGGACCGCCGAAGATCTGCGTCGCGCCGAACGCAGCCTGAGCCGTCGCGACCCGGTGTTGCGCGCGGTGATTCGGGAGGTCGGGCCGACGGGGCTCGCCGCGTACTGGCGACGCGACGCCTTCGCCGCCTTGCTCCAGACCATGATCGGGCAGCAGATCTCGATTCATGCCGCCGCCGCCATCCACGGCCGCTTCAAGGCGATATACGGGGGGCGCTCGCCGTCGGCCAAACGGCTGCTCGCGACCTCGGACGATGATCTTCGCGCCGCCGGCTTGTCGCGTTCGAAGGTCGTCTACATGCGCGATCTTGCCGAGCGGGTGTCGTCGCGCCGGCTGGTCGTGTCGCGCCTCGAGTCGATGCCCGATGAAGAGGCCATCGCCGCGCTCACGGAGGTGAAAGGAATCGGCGTGTGGACCGCCGAAGTTTTCCTGATCTTCCGGCTAGGGCGGCTCGACGTGATCCCTGGAGATGATCTCGGTCTCCTCGAAGGCGTACGTCAGATGTACGATTTCGATCAACGACCGACCCCCGAGGAGCTGCGCGAGTTCGCGGAGCGCTGGCGCCCGTACCGTTCGGTCGCCAGCTGGTTCGTATGGCAAGGACGCCGTTTGGCTATGGGAGTGAAGACACGATGAGAAGACTCGCAGCAGCGGTGGCCCTGATCGTCATGCTGGCAGGAGGCGGTGCCGGGCTGGAGGATCGATCCGCCGACGCGCAGGAGCGCCTCACTGCTGCCAACTGGGGCTACCAGTTGCAGGGTTACGGCCTCGCCGCGCTACGCGCCTCGATGTTCGATGTGCTGGTCATCGATTACTCGACCACGGGTGGTGCCGACGGTGAACTCACGCCCGAACAGGTTCGGGCGCTCCGCGAGGATGGCCCCTGCGGGACGCGCACCGTGCTCGCCTACTTCAGCATCGGCGAGGCGGAAGACTACCGCTACTACTTCCAGCAGCGCTGGCTCGGGCCTGGCGACCAGCCCGGAGCGGGCGCGCCAGCCTGGCTCGGCGCCACCAATCCGGACTGGGAGGGCAACTACAAGGTCCGCTTCTGGCAGAAGGGCTGGCAGCGAATCCTGTGGGGCAAGCGCCGGGGAGCGAAGAAGAGCTACCTGGACCGGATAATCGACGCCGGCTTCGATGGCGTCTATCTCGATATCATCGATGCGTTCGAATACTGGGGTCCGCACGAGAACGATGGCAACGACGAGAAGCGGGATTCGGCGAAAGCGATGGTCACGTTCGTCAAGAAGCTGTCGAGGTACGCGCGCAAGAAACGTGGCGTGAAGAACTTCCTCGTCGTGCCACAGAACGGGGGCGGGATCATCGCCGACTGGAGCTATCCCGACGCGGCCAACCCCGAGAAGGAAGCGGCGAAGCAACGCCGCCGATACTTCAGGATCATCGACGCGATCGGCGCCGAGGACGTTTTCTATCCCGGCAATCGCGACGAGAACAATTCCTTCAAGCCGCGAAAGTACCGGCTGGAGTTGCTGGATCAGTTTGCCGATGCGGGCAAGACAGTCCTGGTCATCGACTATCTGACGGACCGGACCAAGATCGATCGCCTCTGGAGCGAGGCAGACTCGAGGGGCTACGTGCCCTACGCGTCGCGGCGAGACCTGGACCGGCTGACGATTCCAGCGGGGCACGCCCCCGTCTGTCGCCAGACCCCATGAGTGAAGTGCGGGCCATCCCGGCGGATGAGTGGCAGACGTTGGAGTCTGCGATCACGACCTGCCGCCTCTGTCCGCGGCTGGTGGCACATCGTGAGGAGGTGGCGCGCGTGAAGCGGGCTTCGTTCCGTGATCAGGAGTACTGGGGTCGTCCCGTCACGGGTTTCGGCGATCAGCGCGCCCAGATCGTGATTGTCGGGTTGGCGCCCGCGGCCCATGGCGCCAACCGCACCGGCCGTATGTTCACCGGAGACCGCTCCGGGGACTGGTTGTATCGAGCCCTCCACGAGGCCGAATTCGCCAACCAGGCGGAGTCGACCACACGCGACGACGGGCTGGCACTTCGCGATGTGTTCGTCACCGCCGCCAACCGCTGCGCGCCGCCCGCCAACAAGCCAACCACCGAGGAGCGTGACAACTGCCGCCCCTTCATGGATCAGGAACTCGACCTGATTGACGGCAACGGCCCGGGAATTCGCGTATTGATCGCGCTCGGCCTGTTCGGCTGGGATCAGACGTTGCGTTCGCTCCGCGCCCGTGGATGCGCGGTGCCGCGTCCCAAGCCCAAGTTCGGGCACGCCGCGGAGGCGCAGGTCGGCGCTCCGGGTGTGGCCGCTGGATTCCCGCGCCATGACCTGACGCTGCTGGGGTCGTACCATCCCAGCCAGCAGAACACCTTCACCGGTAAACTCACCCGGCCGATGCTGGCCGCGGTGTTTGACCGCGCACGCGAGCTGATCTCATGAAACGACTCCTGCCCTCGCTGGCCATCGCCGCGGTTGGCGGCGCGGCCGCGATCCTGATCCCAGGCGTGGTCACGCCCGACGCATCGGCCGGCTCGCTGTTCCGCGATGTCGTCCAGCAGCCGTCGGTCTGGGCATTCCAGGGGCTGTTCATCGTCGGCTTCGTCCTGGCGTTGATCGGGAAGCTGGAGTGGGTCGACCTGCCGCTGACGGCGATCGCGATGATCGTGCTATTCCCGCTCAAGGCGGCGCTCGAGCTGGCTACGGGTTCGGCACCGATCGCCTGGCCGCAGGAGTTCTACCTCTATGCCGCCTGGCTCATCCCCGCCGTCGTCGGGCTGGCCACCGGCAAGACGATGCGTGGTGTCTACTCGAGATCGAACGAGCGGCAGCGGCGGCCGGGCCCGAAGAGAACCAAGCCGAAACGTCGCAAGCGATGAGACCGACCGCGTCCCTGGATATGACGGCTAATCGTCGGGGTCGGAGCGCAGCACCGCCAGGAAGGCCTCCTGCGGGATCGCCACCGAGCCGAAGGTGCGCATGCGCTCCTTGCCCTTTTTCTGCTTCTCGAGGAGCTTGCGCTTCCGGGTGATGTCGCCGCCGTAACACTTGGCGGTGACGTCCTTGCGCACGGCGTTGATGGTCTTGCGAGCGATGATGTCGCGACCGATCGAGCCCTGGATCGGGATCTTGAACTGCTGCCGCGGAATGGTCTTCTCGAGCTGCTCGCACGCGTGCATCGCGCGACCGCGAGCCTTGTCCCGGTGCACCAGAATGGCTAGCGCATCGACCCTCTCGGCGTTCACCAGGATGTCCACTTTCACCAGATCGGCGCGGCGGTAGTCGAGCATCTCGTAGTCGAATGAGCCGTAGCCTTGGGTCGTCGACTTGAGCCGGTCGTAGAAGTCGAACAGTACCTCAGCGAGTGGCAGGCCGGCCTTCATCTCCACCCGACCGACGGCCAGATAGTCGAAGCCGATCTCGGCCGCGCGGTTGTCACGCAGGAGTTCCATGACCGAGCCGAGATAGCGGTCGGGCATGAGAATCGAAGCCTTGATGAAGGGCTCCTCGACGTGCTCGATCGAGCCCGGATCCGGATACTCCGACGGGTTCTCGACCACGTTGGTCTCGCCATCCATGGTGGTGATGCGGTACTGGACCGACGGCGCGGTGAGCAACAGCGACAGGTCGTACTCGCGGCTCAGGCGCTCCTGCACGATGTCCAGGTGGAGCAGGCCCAGGAAGCCGCAGCGGTAGCAGAAGCCGAGTGCGCTGGACGAGTCCTTGGTGAACGTCAGGGAGGCGTCGTTGAGCTTGAGCTTGTCGAGCGCTTTGCCGAGGTCGACGTACTGATCCGATTGCATCGGGAAGATCGACGAGAACACGACGGGCTTCGCCGGCACGTATCCCGGTAGCGGTTCCTCGGCAGGTTCCACCACACCGGTGATCGTGTCGCCGATCTCGATATCGCTCACGGACTTGATGCCGGCGATGACATAGCCGACTTCGCCCGCGCTCAGCGACTTCCCTTTCTCGCGCTTCAGGCGCACGAGACCGAGTTCCTCGACGATGTACTCCGCGTCGGTATGCATCAGGCGGATGCTCTCGCCGCTCTTGAGCGTCCCGTTGACGATGCGGACGAGCATGATCGCTCCCCGATAGGCGTCGTAGTCAGCGTCGAAGATCAGGGCCTGCAACGGGGCATCGGCCTCGCCTGTTGGCGCGGGCAGCTTCTCGACAATCGACTCGAGCAGTTCGGGCACGCCGGTGCCCACCTTGGCCGAGGTCAACACGGCCTCGAACGGATCGAGTCCGAGATCCTCGTCAATCTGCTCGCGAACGCGCTCAGGATCAGCGGCCGGCAGGTCGATCTTGTTGATTACGGGCAGCATGTCGAGTTCGTGCTCGACCGCCAGGTAGAGGTTGGCGACGGTCTGGGCCTCGACTCCCTGCGCCGCATCGATGAGCAGCAGGGCGCCTTCACACGACATCAGCGAGCGACGTACCTCGTGCGAGAAGTCCACGTGGCCGGGCGTGTCGATCAGATTCAGCTTGTAGTGTTCGCCGTCGGCCGCCGTGTAGTCGAGCGTGATCGTGTTGCTCTTGATCGTGATGCCGCGCTCGCGCTCGAGCTCCATCGAGTCGAGCAGCTGATCATGGAACTCGCGGTCGGTCACCGCGCCGCACTCCTGGATCAACCGGTCGGCGAGCGTCGACTTGCCATGGTCGATGTGCGCGATGATGCAGAAGTTGCGGATATGAGACAGGTCGGTCATCGAACTCGGCGCGCACGAGCGCATTCAACTGGGTGACAGGAAGTCTACGATTCTAGACGGGCCGCGCTCTCGCCGCCCACCGATTGGCTACTGGGCCGGCCCCCGGTGGAAGGTTCGCCCCATGGCGTCGAGCGAGATCGCCGTGCCAGCCGCGTCGAACGAGAACGTTACCGGCGCCTGGCCCATCCACGGCCGCGCCCAGTTCACCACGAACGTGTCGTAGTGCCAGTGTTCGACGCCACCACCGAGCTCCGCTACCTGGAAGGTAAGAGCGTTGTCTTGGAGTTCGATCACGATGTCGCCGTACAGCGGGTCCGAATAGGTTCCAGCGTAGGCCTCGAGAGCATGGCTGGGAGAGGTTCCTTCGACGCGCATCTTGCGCAGCGCGCTCGCCGCCGCCTCTCCCTGTGCGTGGATGCCGTCATACAGCTCGAGCAGGTCGGTGCTCCAGTCGCGGCCGTCGGGTTTGCCGCCCCATAGGTCGAAGGCCTTGTACATCAGCGCGTGACGCACCTCGACGTGATCGAGGTTGCCGAGGACGTATACGCCCAGGTTCTCGTCGGGGAGCAATCCGTTGATGGCCACCATGCCGTCGATACTGCCGGTGTGGAACGAGACGAAGCGGCCGTCATAATCGTGCTGGAACCAGGCCAGCGCATAGGTCGTCCAGCGGGGCTGGGTCAGGCGGACTGTTGGATAGAACTGGCCCGGCGGGATGACGATCTGTGGTCGCAGCAGTTCTGCGTGCGTCTCGGGCTCGAGAATCCGGACGCCGTTGAATTCGCCGTCGCTGAGCATCAGGCGCATCCAGCGCGACATATCAGCGACGGACGACCAGACGGATCCGGCCGGGGCGACCGCATCTACGGAGGCGTTGTCGGCACGCACCAGTTCGCCGTCGATCCGGTAGTGCGGCGCTGCGACGTTGTCTCGGCCAAGCGTGTTCGCCAGCAGGGGCACGGTGCCGTCCATGCCCAGAGGGACGAAGATACGCTCGCTGACGAAGTCGTCCCACGACTGGCCGCTCACGGCCTCGACGACCGCGCCCGCCGTGGCATACATGATGTTCTGGTACGTGTAGCCGCTGCGGAACGAGTACGCCGGATCGATGTAGCGCGCGCGTTCGATGATGTCCTGAGCGCTGCGTCCAGTGCGATACCAGAGCAGGTCGGCGTTGCCGAGCCCTGCGCGGTGTGTGAGCAGGTCGCGAATCGTCAGCTCACGCGTGACGTAGGGGTCGGACAACTCGAAACCCGGCACGTGATCGGTCACCCGATCGTCCCAGTCGAGCTTGCCCTCGTCGCGCAGGATCCCCAGCGCCGCAGCCGTGATGGCCTTGGTGGTGGAGCCGATCGCGAACAGTGTGTGCTCGTCGACGGCCGCGCCCGTGTTGATGTCGGACGTGCCGTAGCCCTTGGCGAATACGAGTTCGCCTTCCTTGACCACGGCCACCGCCAGACCGACCGCGCCCCAATCTTCCACCGCCTGGGTTACGTAGGCGTCGAACGCCGCTGAGTGGCCCTGCGCGGTGGCTTTCTGAGCGGCGGCAGAGAGTGGCGCGACTAGTGCGAGCGCGATAGCGGCGAGAAGGAGATTCCGGAGCGGACGCATGGTCGGACCTCGCGGTGCACGGGGAGTGTGCACCGTAGGTTGGATCTCGCGGCCAGCGGCGTCAAACGGCCAGCGACTTACTCCTGTGTTGCCGAGTCTGGGGGATCGGCGCTAGCCGCAGCCTCCTCGCGCTCGCGCAGAGCGACTGCGCCGAAAGCCAGGATGACGGCATAGACCAGAAGATCGAGCAGGAAACCGTATGGCAGGTTGCCGCGCAGACCTCGCAGCAGATTCGCGATGTCGACGGGCAATCCCTCGGCGGGCAGCAGGTAGAGCGACTCGAATACGCTGCGGACGATCGCGAAGCCGGCGGCCACCGCGGCGTGAGGCACGACCCAGCGGAAGCTCGCCGTCGAAGGTGTCCAGCGCCGCGCCAGAATCAGCACCACAGGTGTCGCTGCCGCCCACAGATACCAACTAGGTAGCTGCACGAGCAGCAGGAGGCCGAAAGATGCGCCACGCCCGGGGCCGCCCATGGCAAACCAGCTCTGCGTCGCGGCGATGAAGGCCGGGACTGTCCAGAGCGCGAGTAGCGCGGCAACCTGGCCAGGGCGTGAACTCATGCGATCTCGGTAGTGGACAGCGTGGCACAAGGGCAAGGCGGGCGCCGTGGTGTCGGCGCCCGCCCGATACGGTCGCAGCGTTGCCTAGTAGCCGGGGCCGAAGAACAACGCGTTCATGAACAACCCGTTGAGGCCATCGAAGTAAGCGCGGAAGTTCGGGTCCTCCGCGAAAGCGACCACGTGGCCGGCGCCGAGCCGCTGGTACATCAAGTATGGCGTGCCCGCGATCACCTCCAGCTCATCCTGCCAGGCGACACCGGTAACCAGTAGCTCATCGAGCGGCAGATAGGTGGCTACGTTGAGGCCCTTGTCGATGGTGATGGGATCGTAGATGTTGCGCGACTGGGCGATCAGATTGATGTGGTCGCCGTATCCGAACGCCAGCCAGTGCTCGGGGTCTAGCTGGGCCCTGAGGATCGGGCCGGGGAGCCCGCTCGGCTGCTCTTCTTCCGGCACCACGCCGGCAGGCAGTCCGGTCGAGACGCCGTCGACCGTCTCGGTGGCCTCGGCGTCCTCCGCGATCTCCTTGACCTTGCGGGTTGTCGAGAGGAGGTCGACGTTTTCCTCGGTCAGCCAGCGCGTACCAGCCCCGAGCGTTATCAGCGTGCCACCGCCGCGGATCCAGCTCTTCAGGCCAGCCACCGCCTGCTCACCGATCACGCCGCCGTAGCCGCCACCGCCGCCGAAAGAGAAGGCGTCGGGCAGAACGAGCACGTCGAAGTCCGCCAGGTCCGTTCGTGCCAGCTGCTGTGAGCGGATGATCGTTACCGGATACCGGTACGCCTGTTCGATCAGGTAGCGTGTCGCGCCCGCCGAGGTCGAACCGGTGGGGCGGTCCCAGGCGATGGCGATCTTCGGCTTCTTGAGGTACCGCACCCGGTTGCTACCGAAGCTGATGCCGTCTTCCACCCACGACGTGTTGGTAGCGTGGAAGTCGATGCCGTGGTGCTCGGCAATCATCTCCAACGTGGCGTGCAGGTCATCTGGGTTGCCAGCCACTTTGATGATCAGGGACCCGGCCGGGTACTCGCGGCCACCGATGGTGAAGGCGGCGCCAGCGGTGTGTACACGGATGCCATGGCCGTGCAGTGTGGCGAGGCCCTCGACAGCTGCCTGGGTGCCCCACGGCACCAGGTACGCCACCGTCGCCTCGCCGCCGTGCACGGTCGCGCTGGCATCCGGCGCCGCGGTGAGCATGTCGCGCGTCAGAACGTCGGCCGCGGTGGACGGCTCGCTGGCTGTGTATGCCTCGAGGTCGAAGAGTAGCGGCAGCGACCAGCCGGTGATGTCATAGATCTGATCGCCCTCGCGGCGCAGATAACGACGACGTTGTTCCTTCAGGAACTCCTCGTCCATGGGCACGTCGGGCCCGAGCAGACCCTTGACGAACGCCTTGTTCGGCTGCGCCATCGAGATCCGATAGGTGCCAGCCGGAAACTCGCGGTCGGTGGCAGCGCCACCCTGGTAGTCGCTAACCACGTTGCCGAAGGCCTCGCTGGCGCGCGCCACCTCGACTCCCTGCTTCATCACCAGAGCCACCAGCCGGTCGAGCCGTGCGGGGTCCTGGCCGGGAGGCAGGATGATCTCGCGGATCTCGTCGGTGCGACCTTCCTCGATGCCGGTCAGGCCGTACTGGTAGAAGTCGCGCAGGATGCCCTCACGGTTGTTCGCCGCGACCTCGGCTGTCGACAACGACGCGATGTAGTGATGCTGCACGGTGTCGCGATAGACGAGCACGGTCTCGTCGCTGCGGTCACGCAACAGTCCCCGCGACGATGCCTGCTCGTAGGTCAGACCCATCGCGCCCTGATAGGTGGGCCAGCTGGAGCCATACCCGGGGTAGAAGGCGTCGAACACCTCGCGGTTGAAGTAGGAGAAGCCCATGCGGTCGAACCAGCGCGCGTTGTTCTCACCGATCGTCTCGGTCCAGTCGAGAATCTGCGGCGCGATGTTCGGGTTATACGGAACCGCCTGGGGCGGGAAGTAGTAGGTGGCGTCGCCGCCCATCTCGTGCAGATCCACGTAGATCTGCGGCCGCCAGTGCATGAACGCTGCCACCTTGCCGCGCGTCTCCGGCTGCGTGAGGGCGAACCAGTCGCGGTTCAGGTCGAACAGATAGTGGTTGCCGCGCCCGCCGGGCCACGGCTCGTTGAGCTCGACCGACGCGAGGGTGGAATCGGCATGCCGGCCCTTGGACTGTCTGTAGTGGCTGACGAAGCGGTTGCGGCCGTCGGGGTTCTGCATCGGGTCGATGACCACGATGCTGTTGGCCAACACCGTGTCGGTGAGTTCATCCGTCGTGGCCGCTGCCAGGTGGTACATGGTCAGCAGCGCGGCGTCGGTGCTCGAGATCTCGTTGCCGTGCACGCCGTAGGCGAGCCAGGTGATCACGGGGTTGTCCGCGATGACCGCCTCGGCGGCAGCGGCATCCGTGGTCCGCGGGTCGGTCAGCGCGATGTTGTTGGCGCGTACCTCATCGATGCGCCCCTGGTTGGCTTCAGACGCCACGACGACGTAGACGAGCGGCCGCCCTTCCCAGCTGCGCGCGTACTCGTGCACGGTCACCTTCGGCGAAGCTGCTGCCAGGTGCCGGATGTAGCTCTGCGCCTCTTCCGGCGATGTGATGCGTTCGCCCCATGCGTGTCCCACCACCTCTTCGAGGGTGGGAATGGCCGGGTCGAAACCGGCGTCGTCGGGGTAGAAGGCGAACTCCTCGGTGCCGTGCATCTGAGCGCCAGCGAGCGGGGCGAGCGCCAGGAAGGCCAGAAGGAATGAACTTACGACGAGTGGCAAACGGGTCCGCATGGCTTCCTCACGATGAGACACGGGGGCTAGCAGCCCATGGCAGAAATCTAGCTGGCTCACCGCGGCTACGGAACAACACTCTGCCCCGGCATGGGTAGCCGTCGGTGGCGGCATTCTCCCGCGTCCGCTCAGCTCGTGCCACCCGGCCGAAATCTGGTAGTTTTCGCAGCCATGAAGAGTCAACAGACGCGCCGAATTGGAGTTCTCGCTGGGCTGATGCTCTGCGCCGCAATCACGGCTCCGGCTGCTGCCCACGCACAGCAACTGCCCACGCCTGAATCTGTCCTGGGCTTTCGCGTGGGAGATGACTTCAAGCTCGCTACCTACGACGAATCGATCGAGTACTTCCGCGCCCTCGAGGCAGCGAGCGACCGGCTGCAACTGGTCGAGGTGGGCCGGACATCGGAGGGGCGCGCCTGGTACATGGCGCTGGTCTCGACGCCCGAGAATCTGGCGCGCGTCGAGGAGTACCGCGAGATCGCCGGGCGGCTGGCCGCTCCGGCTGGACTGACGGATGAGGCGGCGCAGGCTCTTGCTCGTCGCGGGAAGGCGATCGTGCATATCGACGGCGGCCTGCACGCCACCGAGGTGGCGCACGCCCAGCACACGATCCAGCTCGCCTACGACCTTCTCGCTAACGCGGAGGAGCCCTCGGTAGCGGAGATCCTCGACGATGTCATCCTGATGCTGTGGCCGTCGGTCAACCCGGACGGGCAGAACATCGTAGTCAACTGGTATCGCAGCAACGTCGGCGGCCCCTATGAGGTCGCTCCCGTTCCGCAGCTGTACCAGAAGTACGTCGGTCACGACAACAACCGTGACGGCTACATGCTCAACATGATCGAATCGCGCGTGCTCGCGCGGACGTGGCGCCACTGGGAGCCACAGATCATCTACATCCACCATCAGTCATCGCCCTTTCCGACGCGCATCTGGCTGCCGCCGTTCGCCGAGCCGATCGCCAGCCAGGTTCACCCCCTGATGTCGCGCACGGTGAACGCCATTGGGATGCTCATCGCGCGGGCGCTCGAGGAGCGCGGCCAGGTGGGTGCTACCCACATGGGAACGGGTTTCGATGCGTGGTATCCGGGCTACGTCGACTACATGCCGATGCTGCGCAACATCGCCGCCTGGTGGACGGAGACGGCGCTCTACAGCTATGCGACGCCCGGGTTCTACACGCTCCGTGATTTTCCCCAGAACCGCCGCGACCTGCGGGCGGAGTCGCTCTACTCGAGTCCCTGGAAAGGCGGCTGGTGGCACCTGCGCGACGCGGTGGACTACATGCTCACGGCGTCGATGGCGACGCTCGACTACGCGTCGAAGTATCGCTATGAGCTGCTATACAACCGCTATCAGGCCGGTCGGGACACCGCCCGCAAGTACAGCGAGGGCCCGCCCTACGCGTACTTCATTCCCACCGACCAGCGTGACCCCGTGGCTGCCGTCGAGATGTTGCGTCGCCTCGCCTTCAACGGCGTGCGGGTTGGCAAGTTGAGTCGGCCCGTGACCCAAGAGGGCATGGAGTATCCGGCCGATACCTGGGTCATTCCGATGGACCAGGAAACGGCCGAGTTGGCTGCCCAGGTGCTCGAGGCGCAGTCTTATCCGGATCTTCGCGAGTATCCGGATGGCCCGCCCGAGCAGCCCTACGACGCCGCCGGTTGGACGCTTCCGTACCAGATGGGCGTGCGCGTGGTGGTCGCCGGCGAGCCCCTGAACGACGACGTACGCGGCGCGATCGAGATGCTAAGTACGGAACCGGTAGCGTGGTCGGACGTCACCGTGGGTAATCCTGAAGACGACCCGACGACCGATGCGGCGGCGTTCGATTCCGCGCCAGGAGTCGGCTTCGATACGGACCCTGTTGCCGCGGCCATTGTGCCGCCATCGGGGCGCCTAACGGGTTCGGGTGCGGCCATGGCAGTGGATCCCGCCCAGAACAATGCCTTCCGTGCGGTCAACCGCACCTGGGCGGCGGGGGGCGATGTGCGGTTCGTCGGCGGTGCTGCCCCGCGTTACCTGCTGACGGGATTATCAGCAGGATCGCAAGCGAGCATGGTCGAAGATCTCGCGCTGCGGGCCGAACGCGCGGGCGTCGCCGGAGTGGAGATTGCCCAGCCGCGCGTCGGCCTCTACCGGCCGTGGACCGCGAGCATGGATGAGGGCTGGACGCGTTGGGTGCTCGAGCGCTACGACTTCGATTTCGAGTCGCTACGCGATGCCGACGTGCGCGCGGGCGCGCTCCGCGAGCGCTACGACGTGATCGTGCTGCCTGAGCCGGGACGAGGTTCGATCATCACCGGGCATCGACCCGGCACGATGCCCGCGCGCTACGTGGGTGGCATCGGCGATCCGGGAGTGCGCGCCATTGCCGAGTTCGTGCGGCAGGGCGGAACGCTCGTTTGTCTCAACGGTAGCGCTGCCTTCGCGATCGAGCAGCTTGGACTCGATGTCGAGAATGTGGTTGGCGAACTCGGCCGCGAAGAGTTCTTCGCCGGCATCTCGATACTCGACGTCGAAACGTCAGCGCACCCGATCATGGCGGGAATGCCGGAGCATGCGGCGATCACCTCGTCGCGCAGTCCTGCCTGGCGGATCCCAGCGGACTCCGAGGCGACCGTCTTGATGCGTTATCCGGACAGCGGCGTACCGCTGTTGTCCGGGTATCTCCTTGGCGAAGAACACCTGCATGGCAATGCGGCAGCGCTGTCCGTGCCGCACGGCGATGGCCGCGTGGTGATGTTTGGTTTTCGGCCGCAGTGGCGCGGACAGCCCTTCGGCACCTTCCGCGTCTTGTTCAACGCGCTGCTCGTGGGTGGTCTGAGCGAAGCGGAAAGTGACCGGCCGTAGTACCCGCCTCTCATCACGGACTTTCATCACGGGCCGCTAGCGCGGGCGTCGCGCCACGGGGTTCAATGGCGGCATGACTGAGATCGATACGCTGACCATGCCGCTGCGCATCTGGGGCTGGGATGATGCCCGGCAGCGGGCCTACGTGGAATCCGGCAGTGTGCTGCCGCCGGCGCGTGTGGTGGCGCAGCACCGGGGCGAGTACGTGCTCCAGGCCCCGTGGGGCAGGGCAATCGGCGTGGCGCCCGGGCGCATGAAGCATCGCGCCGCCCGCGCTCGCGAGATGCCGGCGGTTGGCGACTGGGTCCTGGTGGAACCTGCCAACGATGGCCCGGCCACTGTCCGTGAGATTCTGCCCCGGAGCAGCGAATTCGTACGGCGCAGGGCCGGCACCGAAGACGGCGAGCAGGTCGTCGCGGCCAACGTGACCGTTGCGTTCCTCATGATGTCGCTCGACCTGAACCTCAATCCGCGTCGCCTCGAGCGTTATCTGGTCGCCGCCTGGGACAGTGGCGCGACTCCGGTTGTGGTGCTGACCAAGAGCGACCTTGTTGGCGATGCCGATGCCATCATCGACGAGATCAAGGTGGTCGCCGCCGGCGCCGATGTGATCGCTGTGAGCAGCGTTGACGGTGTGGGGCTCGACCGGCTCAGGCAGTATCTCGAGCCCGGTGCGACCGTGGCGCTGCTGGGCTCGTCCGGCGTCGGCAAGTCGACGCTTGTGAACACGCTCGCTGGTGAGGACCTGTTGCTCACGCAGGAGGTGCGTGAGATCGATAACAAGGGACGCCACACCACCACGCACCGGGAGATCTTCCTGCTGCATGATGGAGCTCTCGTGCTCGACACTCCGGGGATGCGCGAGCTCGGGCTGGTGGAAGCCGACGATGGAATCGAGGAGACGTTCGATGACGTCGCGGTGATTGCCGGAAGCTGCCGATTCAGCGACTGTCGCCACGACAGCGAGCCGGGCTGCGCGGTGCGCGAAGCACTGAGCGACGGGACTCTCACGACGGAACGGTGGGACAGCTACTCCAAACTACAGAAAGAGGCTGCCTTTGAGGTCCGTCGTCGCGACGTCGGCGCCGCCCAGGCGGAGAGGAAGAAATGGAAACAGATCCACAAGGACTACCGAAAGATCCCGAAGAAGGGGCGCTGAGAGGCCAGCGGAGTCGCGCGGCGTTCTTCGCGAGTCTGCTGGCGGCCGCGGTGCTGGTGGCGCCGAGCCCGAGTGTAGCCGGGCAGGAGAACACGGCAACCGACCCTCGGTTGGCGGAAGTTGTCGGTTACTACACCGGCACAACAGGTCAGGTGGATGACCCGCGCGCTCACGAGTTGCTGATTGAGGTCGCCGGTGATGGCGACGTGCTTTCGCGAATGTGGCTGGCGCGCTGCTACTCGCGTGGCCGCATGCTCTTTGACCGCGATGAGGCGCGCGCGCGTGAGCTGGCGTCCGACGTGATCGCGGAGGTCAGGGCGCTCGCCGAGCATGACTCCGCCGAGGCCGCCTTCCTCATGGGAACGGCGCACACGGAGGGCCTCGGGGTTGAAGTAGACGTCGATCTGGCGATGCATTGGTATTTCCGCGCCGCCGGGCTGGGTAACGTCCTGGCCCAGCACAATCTCGGCAACGCTTATCGCAGCGGCGACGGCCTGCTGCAGGACTTGTCGATGGCCGCGTTTTGGTACCGGCAGTCGGCCAGTCAGGGTGATGCCCTCACGGCTTTCTGGCTCGGACAGATGTACGAGCGCGGCGAGGGGGTCCCACAGAGTCGAGAGAATGCGCTGCACTGGTACCGCGAGGGCGCGGAGCGAGGCAACGGCCGCGCCATAGAGGCCCTGGCGAAACTACAGGCCCGCTAGCCCCTGGAAGAGGTCGCACTGGCGCCAGGGCGCGCGGGTGAGTACCTTGGTGAACGCTAGGCGCTACAAGAACTCGATCCCCGTAGCGACGAGACCCATCCCCGTGCTGTACGTCCAATGTCGGAGTGCGTTCGGCGTAACCGCTAGGAACAGGAGCTTGACTATGAATCTGCGTACTAGGACCCTTCGACCAGCCTGGGGGACGGCGCTCTGTGCGCTGGCCCTGATTGTTGCTGTTGCTTCTCCCTTGAGCGTCGGCGCGCAGGAGTCGATTCTCGACGACGCGGCGCGGCCGGACGGCGAGCGCGAGCGCGACGCTGGCAGCAAGCCGCTCGAGGTCTACGCCTTCTGGGGCGTCGACTCCGGCATGACGGTCCTCGACCTCATGCCCGGTCGTGGGTACAACACGTACATCCTCTCGAAGCTCGTCGGCGAGTCCGGCAAGGTCTACGCCGGCCCTGACCGCCAGGGTCGCGATGGCAACATGATCCTCGCCCCTCGCTTGGAGACGAGTCCGCTGAGCAACGTCGAACTGGTTGCAGACGGCGCGAGCGGCGTTGCGCCCGGTAGCCTCGACGTCATCGTCACCGTGCGCAACATGCATGACCTGGGCGATCGCGCGGCAGCCACACTCGAGGCCTGCATGGCGGCCCTGAAGCCTGGCGGCATCCTCGGCGTGGTCGACGCGCGCACAAACATGGAGGGCTATGACGACAGCACTCACCGCATCAACCAGAAGATGATGGTCGAGATGATCACCGCGGCTGGCTTCGTGCTGGTGGATTCGTCCGAAATGCTCGCCAACCCGGACGACGACTTCTCCAAGTGGGAAGGCATGGGCAATCGCGTCGAGACCGACCGGATGGTGCTGAAGTTCCAGAAGGAGAACTAGGGAGTCCTCTCTTCTGACGGTTCGGGCCCGGGTCGGCTGGAAAGGCCGCCCCGGGCCTTTCTGCGCTCAGATGGTGCTTCCGCATGGCCCTGATGGACACGTGACCGCCGCAGAACGGGGTGCTGCGCTAGAATTTGGGCTTACTCCAAGCCCCGAGGGTCGCGGGATGTCGGATCGGATCGAGCCTTACAAACCGAACAATCACGTTCGTATCGTCACTGCCGCCTCGTTGTTCGATGGCCACGACGCCGCCATCAACATCATGCGGCGGATTCTGCAGGCCTCTGGCGCTGAAGTTATCCATCTGGGGCACAACCGCTCCGTGGTCGAGGTCGTCGATTGCGCCATCCAGGAGGATGCCCAGGCGATCGCGATGACGTCCTACCAGGGCGGCCACGTCGAGTACCTCAAGTACATGCTCGATCTGCTGCGGGAGCGTGGTGCTGAGCACATCAAGATCTTCGCGGGAGGCGGCGGCACGATTCTTCCGGCCGAGGTCGACGAGTTGCACGAGTACGGCATTGCGCGGGTGTACTCGCCCGATGATGGCCGGGATCTCGGGCTGCAGGGGATGATCAACGACCTGCTTCAAGAGGCCGATTTCGCCACTGTCGGGCCGGCCCTCAACGGCCATCTGGCTGCGCTCCCCGAGCGGCGGCCGCGGGTCATCGCGCAAGCCATCTCGATGGCGGAGAACTTCCCGGAGGTAGAGGCCGAACTGACGCCGGCACTGGCGGCGCTCATTGAGGATCACGACGTCCCGGTGCTGGGCATCACAGGCCCGGGCGGAGCCGGCAAGTCTTCGTTGGTCGACGAACTCGTGCGGCGCTTCCTGCTGGATTTCGCAGACAAGAGCGTCGCGGTGATCTCGGTCGACCCGTCGAAGCGCAAGACCGGTGGCGCCTTGCTGGGTGATCGCATCCGCATGAATGCCATCGACTCCGAGCGCGTGTATATGCGCTCGCTCGCAACGCGCCAATCCAACCTGGCACTGTCGAAACACGTTCGCCAGGCTGTGGATATCTGCAAGGCGGCGCGGTTCGATCTGATCATTCTCGAGACTTCGGGGATCGGGCAATCCGATACGGAGATCGTCGACCACGCGGATGTCGCGCTCTACGTGATGACCGCCGAGTACGGAGCCGCCACGCAGCTCGAGAAGATCGACATGCTCGACTTTGCCGACATGATCGCGATCAACAAGTTCGACAAACGCGGATCTCTCGACGCGCTGCGCGACGTGCGTAAGCAGTTCAAGCGCAACCACCAGCTGTTCGAAGCCGGCGACGACGAGGTGCCCGTCTACGGCACCATCGCTTCTCAGTTCAACGATCCCGGCACCAATCGGATCTACACGGCGATCCTGAAGATGGTCGCCGAGAAGACACGCGCGCCCCTCGATCCGGATCTCGAACTGGTCACAGGGGATAGCACCAAGGCTCAGGTGATACCGCCTGAAAGGGTCCGCTATCTGGCCGAGATCGCTGACAGCAGTGATCGTTATGACGAGTTCGTCGAACAGCAGGCCGCGATTGCCCGCGGTATGTACCAGCTCCGCGGCGCCATCGAGCAACTACGTGCGCCGACGAGCGGCCGCCGCGATGCAGTCGAGCCAGTGGCGGCCATGGGTGAGCGCGCCGAGCTCCCGGACGATGCGGGTGCGGTCGTGGGCGAACTCGTCGACCGTTACAACGCGCTGGAGGAACAACTCGACGCAGAAGCGCGGCGCCTCCTGCGCTCCTGGCCGGGCACGGTCGAGCGTTATCGCGCAGACGTGTATCGCTATAAGGTGCGCGACCGCGAGATCGAGCGAAGCCTGTTCACGGAGTCACTGTCGCGCCTGCGCATCCCGAAGATTTCGCTGCCTCGCTACCGCGACTGGGGCGACATCCTGCGGTGGCTACTGACCGAGAATCTGCCCGGCGATTTTCCGTACGCTGCCGGCGTCTTCCCACTGAAGCGCACAGGCGAGGAAGATCCCACCCGCATGTTCGCCGGCGAGGGCGGACCGGAACGCACCAATCGGCGCTTCCACTACGTCTCCGCTGGCATGCCAGCCAAGCGTCTGTCCACCGCATTCGACTCCGTCACGCTGTACGGCGAGGATCCCGACCGGCGCCCCGACATCTACGGCAAGGTCGGCAACTCCGGCGTGTCGATCGCCACGCTGGACGATGCCAAGAAGCTCTACTCCGGCTTCAACCTGGCCGATCCGGCGACCTCCGTATCGATGACAATCAACGGGCCGGCGCCAATGGTCCTGGCGTTCTTTCTCAACGCTGCAATCGACCAGCAGTGCGAGCTGCACATTCAGCGCGAAGGCCTCGAAGACGAGGTCGAGAAGAAGATCGCGGCGCACTATGCCGAACTCGGTGTTGAACGTCCGACGTATCAGGGCGATCTGCCCGTTGGCAACGACGGTCTCGGGCTCAGGCTTCTCGGGATAACCGGCGATCAGGTGCTCGACGGTGACGTGTACGAGCGCATCCGGGCCGACACGCTGAAGGTGGTTCGCGGAACCGTGCAGGCGGACATCCTCAAGGAAGACCAGGCGCAGAACACCTGCATCTTTTCCACGGAGTTCGCGCTGCGGTTGATGGGCGACGTTCAACAGCACTTCATCGACAACGGCGTGCGCAACTTCTACTCCGTGTCGATCTCCGGGTACCACATCGCCGAGGCAGGGGCGAATCCGATTACGCAGCTGGCGCTGACGCTCTCGAACGGGTTCACGTACGTCGAGTACTACCTGTCGCGCGGCATGCATATCGACGACTTCGCGCCCAACCTGTCGTTCTTCTTCTCCAACGGCATGGATCCTGAGTACTCGGTGATGGGCCGCGTGGCGAGGCGCATCTGGGCCAAGGCCCTGCGCGAGGTCTACGGCGGCAACGCGAGGGCGCAGAGACTCAAGTACCACATCCAGACGTCGGGGCGGTCGTTGCATGCGCAGGAGATCGCGTTCAACGACATCCGCACCACGCTGCAGGCTCTGTACGCGATCTACGACAACTGCAACTCGCTGCACACGAACGCGTACGACGAGGCGATCACGACGCCGACCGAAGAGAGTGTCCGGCGCGCCCTTGCGATCCAGCTCATCATCAACAAGGAACTGGGTCTCGCCAAGAACGAGAATCCGTTGCAGGGCGCCTTCGTAATCGAGGAACTCACCGAGTTGGTGGAGCAGGCCGTGCTGACGGAGTTCCGGAGTATCTCGGAGCGTGGTGGCGTACTAGGCGCCATGGAGCGGATGTACCAGCGCTCGAAGATTCAGGAAGAGTCGTTGTACTACGAGCACCGCAAGCACTCCGGCGAGCTGCCGGTGGTCGGTGTGAATACCTTCCTCGATGCCGAGGGGTCGCCGACCGTCCTGCCGGTTGAGGTGATCCGCTCCGACGAGGTCGAGAAGGAATATGCGATCTCTTCGCGCCGGGCGTTCCAGGCGCGTCATGAGACCCTGACAGATGCCGCGCTGAGCGATCTGCAGCGTGCCGCCGTTGAGCAGGGCAACGTTTTTGCGGTCCTGATGGAAGCCGCCAAGGTCTGCTCGCTGGGGCAGATGACAGGGGCTCTGTATGCTGTCGGAGGACAGTACCGGCGCAACATGTAGCGGGCGAGGTCGTTCGCTCGGAGGTAGGCCTTCTTGGGCGATTCGTGCTCTACCGGCAGAGACGAGGAGCTAGAGCGCTTCTTGCTCGCGATGAGCGCGGTAATGGGCTCGCTGGGCCGTGCGTTCCTGTGCCTCGATCGCGAGATGCGCGTGGTACACGCGTCGACCGGGCTCGACGACCTGCTGGACGAAGGCGCGGCGCAGGCGACGCGCGGGTTGCACGCCAGCGAATTGCTCGGCGAGGAACTCTTCGGCCCCGACGGCAGTCTCGTCGGCCCATTGGAGGCAGACCAGCGCCGCGAGGGATGGGGCGCAACGCTGCGGCTCGGCGAGGGGACTTCCCGGATGGTCTCGGTGACAGCGGCCCCGCTTGCCGGTGCCGACCCCGACGTTTGTGATCCGCGCGTGGCCTACGTCGTCGTGGTGCGGCCGGAGGAAGAGGAGTCCGAGGATGGAACGGCGCGGCCGTCGATCTTCGCCGGCATGGTGGCGCGATCGTCCTCGATGCTGAATATCTTCCGTCTGATCAGCAAACTTTCCGAGAGCGATGCGACAGTGCTCGTTCAGGGCGAGAGCGGCACCGGCAAGGAACTCGTGGCGCGCGCTGTCCACACGTACTCGACGCGCAGCGACGGGCCTTTTGTCGCGGTCAACTGTGGGGCGTTGCCGGGCGACCTTCTCGAGAGCGAACTGTTCGGCCATGTGCGCGGCTCATTCACGGGGGCGGTACGCGATCGCACCGGCCGCTTCGAAGCGGCCGGCGACGGGTCGCTGTTTCTCGATGAGGTTGGCGAGTTGCCGCTGTCACTGCAGGTGAAGCTATTGCGGGTGCTGCAGGACGGCACCTACCAGCGCGTCGGCGAGAGCACGAATCGGACCGCGAACTGCCGGGTCATCGCTGCCACCAACCGCGATCTGAAGGACGCCGTTCGCGCTGGAGCCTTTCGCGACGACCTCTACTACCGGCTGCGCGTGGTCCCGATCACCGTGCCGCCGCTGCGTGATCGCCGCGAGGACGTCGAACCGCTGGCGCACCACCTGCTGGCGCGAGCCTGTCGACGACATGGCCGCGCTCTGCGTCTGGCGCCAAGCGCGCTCCGTGCCCTGCTCAGTTATGGCTGGCCCGGCAACGTCAGGGAGCTGGAGAACGCTCTTGAGTACGCCGTTGCGGTGGCGCCGGGTCAGACGATTCATGCTCGCGATCTCCCAGCGGAGATCACGGAGGTAGCCGCGCCGGGATCAACCACACTCGGTGCCCGCACCCATACGCCGACGCCGGCCGCTGAGCGCGACAGTGCAGGCGCCGACGTTTTCGCCGTGGCGGGCGGTGGCGGTGCGGATGAACGGGCCACCATGCTCGCGGCGCTCGAAGCGCATCGCTGGAATCGCCAGGCGGTGGCCGACGCCCTGGGGATCAGTCGCACGACCCTGTGGAGGCGCCTGCGCGAACTCGACTTGGTGAAACAAGACGTTTCGTAGCTGGAACATAACAGTGCAACGTTATGTTTCATAAAGTTCACGAATAGAGCCGTCCTGACCGCGCGGGGCTACCGAACCCCTTACGTAGCAGCGTTGTCCGAGGATCGTGTCCGGTTGGCACGCCTCTTGCGATTAAGTTGAGTAGCTGTCGAGTCGCTAACGACATCGCAAGCAAGGCGAACAACGATCTGGAGGGCGAGCCGCCATGAAACGACTGTTGATCCTCGGTGCTGGCACGGCCGGAACGATGGTGGCCAACCACCTGCGTACCAAGTTGCCTAGCGGTTGGTCGATGTCGGTGATCGACCCGGAACCCGAGCACTTGTACCAGCCCGACCTGCTCTTCATCCCCTTCGGTACGCAGACACCGGCGCGGGCCAAGCGTCCTCGTGCAGATTCCTTGCGCGACGTCGACTGGATCCGGGAGCCCGTGGTTGCGGTCGAGCCCGACGCCAAGTGCGTAGTGCTTGGGAGCGGCCTGAGGTTGTCCTACGACCTGCTGGTGCTCGCCACCGGGTCGAGGACCCGACCGGAAGAGACCGAGGGTCTGACCGGTCCGTTGTGGCGCTCCGAGGTGCACGACTTCTACACCCTCGAGGGCGCTACCGCGCTGCACGGAGCGCTGGAGAACTTCAAGGGCGGCCGGCTGGTGCTGAACATCGTCGAGATGCCGATCAAGTGCCCGGTGGCGCCGCTGGAGTTCGCCTTCCTGGCCGACGACTACTTCAAGCGTCGCGGCATGCGCGAAGAGGTCGAGTTGGTCTACGTCACGCCGCTGGACGGCGCCTTCACGAAGCCGATCGCTTCCAGCGTGCTCGGCGGCATGCTGGAGGAGCGCGGCATTCGCGTCGAGTCCGAGTTCAACGCCTCCGAGGTCGATAACGATCGCCGCGTGCTGCGCTCCTGGGATGAGCGCGGTATCGACTTCGATCTGCTGGTGACGATCCCCACGCACGGTGGCGCACCGGTGATCGGGGCCTCGGGAATGGGTGACGAGCTCGACTTCGTGCCGACTGACCGCCACACGCTCGCTGCCCGTGATCACGATGGCATCTTCGTTCTTGGCGATGCCACGAACCTGCCAGCTTCGAAGGCTGGCTCGGTGGCTCACTTCCAGGCTGAGGTTCTCGTCGAGAATCTCCAGCGAGTGATGGACGGTCGCAGCCCGGTGGAGGGCTTCGACGGCCACTCCAACTGCTTCATCGAAAGCGGTGCCGGCAAGGCGATGCTGATCGATTTCAACTATGACGTCGAGCCGCTGCCCGGCAAGTACCCCTTGCCGCTCGTAGGGCCCATGAGTCTGATGAAGGAAACGCGACTCAACCATATGGGCAAGCTGGGATTCCGCTGGGCGTACTGGAACATGTTGCTTCCGGCGCGCCCGATGCTGATTGGCAGTCGTATGTCGCTGATGGGCAAGAAGACCGCGCTACTGAACCCGAACCCGAGCCAGGCCGCGAGCGCCTGACCTGAAGACGAAGGAGAGGAGACCATGACTACCGCCGTATTCGCAGGCGTCGACGTTGAAGTCAACGAAGAGGGCTTCCTGGTGAACAGCGACGAGTGGACCGCCGACGTGGCCGAGGCCATTGCGGCCGATTCCGGAGTCGGCCCGCTGACCGAGCTGCACTGGAAGGTCATCACTTTCTGCCGCGAAGATGCCGCACGCGAAGGCACCGCGCCCGGACTGCGCCGCATCTCCAAGCTCTCGGGCGTTGGCATGAAGGACCTGTATGCACTGTTCCCCAAGGGCCCCGGCAAGCTGGCCGCGATGGTCTCCGGTCTGCCCAAGCCGCAGAGCTGCATCTAAGGACGACGACAATGACCACCACGGAACTCGTTGAGACTCCCGCACCCGCGATCGAAGTCACCAGCGCAACGGCCGTCGAGCCCGAGAAGGACCGCCACGTCTGCATCATCTGCTCCAAGGGGACGCTCGACATGGCGTACCCGGGGTTGATCATGGCCAATGCCGCGCGCATGAGCGGCATCAAGGCGACGCTGTTCTTCACTTTCTGGGGACTGGACATCATCACGGAGAAGACCGTCGATGAGCTCCACGTGCCGACGGTGGGCAATCCGTCGATGCACATCCCGACGATGGTCGGTGGGCTCCCGGGGATGGAGTCGATGGCCACCAGGATGATGAAGAAGCAGATGGAAGATCTCGACATCCCGGACGTCCGGGAACTGGTGGAGATCCTCCACGACTCGGGCGCCGAGATCTATGCCTGCCGCATGGCAATGGACATGTTCAAGCGCACCGAGGACGACCTGGTCGACCAGGTGGATGAGGTCATCACCGCGATGGACTTCTACGACAAGGCCGCTGGCTCCGAGGTGATCTTCATCTGAGGAGGGGCGCGGGCAGTCTTTGAGGCTAGCGTCGGTATCGTCGTGGAGGATCCGACGAATATCGGCAGCTCGAAGGAAGGGTCGGCTCTCTTGGGGGCCGGCCCTTCCTCTGTCCTGGCCCTCAGGACAGTGTCTGGTGACGTAGAATCGCCAGCGAATCCTACGGGGCCAATTCGTTTTCCGGCCGCATCCAGGTTTCGGAGCCGAACGAACATGAGCGACGACGCCAGTAAGCGAAGGGGTCAGTACCAGGCCGCGGATCTGGAGGGGGTCGAGTACCTCGATACAGCGGCCGGCGAGGCGCCGTTCGTTCGCGGACCCTACGACACGATGTACACGCGTCGCCCCTGGACGGTCCGCCAGTACGCGGGCTTTTCCACGGCCGAGGAATCGAACGCGTTCTATCGGCGCAACCTCGCGGCTGGCCAGAGCGGCCTGTCGATCGCTTTCGATCTGCCCACTCATCGTGGCTACGACTCGGACCACCCGCGCGTCGCCGGTGATGTCGGAATGGCCGGCGTGGCGATCGACTCCATCCTCGACATGCGAATTCTCTTCGACGGCATCCCGCTCGACCAGATGAGCGTCTCGATGACGATGAATGGCGCCGTGTTGCCGGTGCTGGCGTTGTATGTCGTTGTCGCGGAAGAACAGGGCGTCGAGCCCGAGCAGCTCCAGGGGACGATTCAGAACGACATTCTCAAGGAGTTCATGGTTCGCAACACGTACATCTATCCGCCCGCCGAGTCGATGCGAATCGTTGCGGACGTGTTCCGCTACGCCGCCGAGCACATGCCGCGCTTCAACAGCATCTCGGTGTCGGGCTACCACATGCAGGAGGCGGGAGCGACGGCGGAGCTCGAACTCGGATACACGCTCGCCGACGGTATCGAGTACGTCCGGACGGGAATCGCCGCCGGTCTGGATGTCGATGCGTTTGCTCCGCGGATCTCGTTCTTCTTCGGCATCGGCATGGAGTACCACACCGAGGTGGCGAAACTCCGGGCGGCACGGATGTTGTGGTGGCAACTGATGCAGCAGTTCGAGCCACAGGATGAACGTTCGTCGCGGCTGCGGACCCACTGCCAGACCAGCGGCTGGTCGCTGACCGCGCAGGACCCACTGAACAACGTCGTGCGTACCTGTATCGAAGCGATGGCGGCCGTGCACGGCGGCACACAGTCGCTGCACACCAACGCGTTCGACGAGGCTATGGCGCTGCCGAGCGATGCCTCGGCGCGCGTGGCCCGCAACACGCAGCTGGTGCTGCAGCACGAGGCTGGCATGTGCGATGTCGTCGACCCCTGGGGCGGCAGCTACTTCATGGAGAACCTCACGCACGATCTGGCGCAGCGGGCGATGACTCACATCAACGAGGTCGAGGAACTGGGCGGCATGACCCGGGCCATCGAGGCGGGCGTCCCGAAGATGCGCATCGAGGAGGCCGCCGCTCGCACGCAAGCGCGCATCGACTCCGGCCGCCAAACGATCGTCGGTGTGAATCGGTACCAGGTGGAGATCGAGGACGAGTTCGAGGTTCTTGCCGTGGACAATGCCGAGGTACGGCGCGGCCAGGTCACGCGGCTCGAAGAGCTTCGGGCGACGCGTGATAGCGGGGCATGCGACGACGCACTGCAGCAACTCGAGACTGTTGCTGCCTCGGGCAAGGGCAACCTCCTGGAGGCCAGCATCGGTGCCGCCCGGGCGGGCGCCACGGTCGGCGAGATGTCGGCAGCGATGGAACGAGTGTTCGGCCGCCACCAGGCCACCATCCGCTCGATCTCCGGCGTGTACAGTGGCGAGATGGGCGACGACGAGGCGGTACAGGCAGTGCGGCAGCGTGTCGAGCGCTTCGCCGAAGCGGCGGGCCGACGGCCGCGCATCCTGGTAGCGAAGCTCGGACAGGACGGCCACGATCGTGGCCAGAAGATCATCGCGACAGCGCTCTCGGACCTGGGCTTCGACGTCGACATCGGCCCACTCTTTCAGACCCCGGACGAAGCGGCGCGGCAGGCGATCGAGAACGACGTGCACATCGTTGGCGCCAGCTCGCTGGCTGCCGGTCATCTCACGCTCGTGCCCGAATTGCGGGCGGCGCTGGACGGGCACGGGCGCCAGGATGTGTTGATCGTCGTGGGCGGCGTCGTGCCGCCTCAGGACCACGAAGCCGTCGGCGCGGCGGGCGCCGCGGCCATATTCGGGCCAGGGACGGTGATTCCCGAGGCAGCAGCAGCCCTCCTCGACGCGCTCGAGACCACGGTGGAGAGCGGCTAGGTGAGTGAGCCGGGCGATAGCGCGTCGGTCGCCGAACGCATTATCGCTGGCGACCGCAATGCTCTGTCCCAGGCGATCACGCTGATCGAGAGCACGCGCGACGTCGACCAGCAGCGGGCCGAGGAACTCCTCGAGGCGCTGGCCCCACACGCTGGCGGCAGCCAGCGGGTCGGAATCAGCGGCGTGCCCGGGGTGGGGAAGAGCACCCTCATCGACTATCTCGGCTCCTGGCTCGTTGAGCAGGGCCATCGTGTCGCGGTGCTGGCGGTCGACCCCTCATCGACCGTCTCGGGCGGCAGTATCCTGGGCGACAAGACCCACATGACACGGTTAGCGAGCCTCGACGGCGCCTACATCAGGCCGTCGCCTTCGGCGCAGACGCTCGGTGGCGTCGGCACGCGCACCCGCGAGGGCATGCTGCTGTGTGAGGCGGCCGGTTACGACATCGTGTTGATCGAGACCGTCGGCGTCGGCCAGTCGGAGACACTTGTCGCCGAGATGGTGGACACGTTCGTCGTGCTCATGCTCGCCGGCGGCGGCGACGAGTTGCAGGGCATCAAGAAGGGAATCCTCGAACTCGCCGACATCGTTGCCGTCAACAAGGCCGACGGCGACAACGTGCCGCGTGCACGCGAGGCGGTGACCGAGTACAGCGGCGCCCTGCGCTACTCGCGACGCTCCGGCGATGCCTGGACACCGAAAGCCATGCTCAGCAGCGGCCGCACCGGCGACGGGTTGCCGGAGCTGTGGGCCGCCATCGAGGAGCACCGCGAGGCGATCGCCGCGAGCGGCGAACTCGACCGTCGCCGCCAGCGCCAGCGGGTGAGCTGGATGTGGGGCCTGGTCGAAGAGACCCTGCTGCGCGACTTTCGCCGCGCTGTTGCCACGACCGGGATGTTGGCGTCCGTGGAGCAGAAGGTGATTGCTGGCGAATGCACTCCGCGCACTGCTGCCCGCGAGCTCCTGTTCGGCGAGCCCGGAGAGGGTGACTAGCCGGTAACTCGTGCGGCCGCGTTGCCCTACGGCTCCTGTCCTTGACACGATCGGGCACCGATGGCAGCATCACTAGCAATGTATGTGACTAGCATTGATAGTGTGGCGAGGTAGAACAAATGGCGCGACGTGGACTGGGTGACTTCGAGCAGCAGGTTCTCCTCACGATCCTCCGACTGGGAGGCGAGGCGTACAGCGTTCCGATGGTGGTGGAGATGGAAGAGAGGACGGGGCGCGAGGTCTCCCAAGCGGCTGTCTACATCGCGCTGCGGCGCATGGAAGACAAGAAACTCGTGGTGTCGCGCATGGTGGAGCCGACCGCTTCAGGGAACGCGAAGGAGCGTCGCTACTTCAAGGTGAGCCCCGCGGGGCTGGAGCGCCTGGAAGAGTGTCGGCGCACGATGGACCGATTCTGGGAGGGCCTGGACAGCCGGGCTGAAGGAGAGACACGATGAGCGCCGCGCCGCGAGTACCGGTGTGGGTGCGGTGGGCCATGAACCGTTTCCTGAGCGCGCGTGAGGTCGCCTCGACGCTCGGTGAACTGCAGGAACTGCACGCGTATTGGACGGAGTCAGTGGGGCAGCGCGAGGCGGATCGGCGCTTCCGCCGACAGGTGCGCCAGTACCCGTTCAGACTCCTTCTCCGGGCGGGGCGCGGAGTGGCGAATGTACGCCCGTGGGCATCGCTGCGGAGTCTCAAGCAGAGCACCCGCAGCCTCGTGCGAACGCCCGGACTCACCGCGGCGATCGTGCTGACGGTGGGTATCGGCATCGGCGGTTGCGCGACCATCTTTGCGGTCGTCGACGTTCTCTTCCTCAAAGGTCTGCCTTACCCGGACGCAGATCGACTCGTCTGGATCCACTCGGCTTCGCCGACGAGTCAGTGGGCCCTCTCCGCGGTTGACGTGCAGGCACTCGATGCTCAGCAGACGAGTTTCGAGGCGCTCGGCACCTACACGCGCAGCGCCAGCACGCTAGTGACCGATGACGGGGCCGAGCGCCTGGTTTACATCGAAGCGGCGCCGGGCCTGTTCGCTACGCTGGGGATTCAGCTCCTCTCAGGTCGGGAAGCGGCCCGGGCGGAGGGCGACGTGGACGCCGATCCAACCGTCGTGATCACGCGCGGCTTCGCTGCTCGCTATTTCGATATCATCGAAGCGGATGGCAGTCAGGCACTCGGCGAGACCGTCCGCATCGGAGCCACCTCGTACCAGGTGATTGGCGTTCTGCCCTCGAACTTCGGGCCGCTCGCGTCCGGCACAGAGGTCTTCACCACCCTGCGCATGGAACCGCCGCCTCGCAAGGGGCCGTTCGGCTACATCACGGTGGGTAGGATCCGCGCCGACGTGATGCCGGATGTGGCGCTGGCGGAGCTGCGCGCCATCAGCACCAGGATCTTCCCGCTTTGGGTCGACAGCTTCCAGGACGACAGCGTCAGCTGGGGCATGCAGAATCTCGACGAGGTCCTCAATCGCGACGCGGGGCGCCTGCTGGCGATTCTCATGGGTGCGGTAGGGGGCCTGCTCCTGGTGGCAACAGCCAACGCGGCCAACTTGTTGCTAGCGCGCGTTGCGGGACGGCGGCCGGAAATGGTCCTGCGGCAGGCCTTGGGCGCCACTCGAGCCCAGATCGCTGGACACCTGCTCGTCGAGAGCGTGTTGCTCTCCCTGGGCGGGGTAGCGGTCGGGCTGCTGGTAGCTGTCGGCGGGTTGAGGATCCTCCCGGCGGTGGCATCGAGTTATCTCCCACGCCTGAGCGAGCTTCGCCTCGAGGGCAGCGTGATGCTCTTTGCGTGCGCGCTCACTGCGGCGTGCTGTTTTCTGTTCGGAGTGGTGCCCGCGCTGCGAGGGAGTCGCGCCGGAAGTCGTGTTGACGGGTTGGGCGGTGGGCGCTCGGTAACGGGCGGGGCGAGCGAGCAACGTGCACAGCGTCTGCTCGTGGCAGGCCAGCTCGCGCTGGTGCTCCCGTTGCTGACTGGTGGCGCGCTACTTCTCACCAGCTTCGCCAATCTTCAGGATACCGATGCGGGCTTTGACGTCGAGCGGCTGCTCTCGCTGCGTGTGTCGTTGTCGGACCAGGCCTTTCCCGACGGTGAAGCGCGCCAGCAGTTCTGGGCGATGGCGCTGGAACGGATCGAAGCGCTTCCTGGTGTGGAGGCCGCGGCGGTATCGCTCGGGCGTCCACCTAACGGTGGCTTCAACAACAACTTCGATCTCGAGGACAAACCCACCCCGGAGAACCAGAGTCAGCCCACCGCCCAGTGGATCATCGCGGAGAAGCGGTACTTCGATGTGCTCGGCGTCCCGCTTGTTGCCGGGCGGATGTTCGAGTCCACCGATCTCGACGAAGATGCGCCTCCGGTGGTTCTGGTGGACGAGGCATGGGCGGACAGACACTTCCCGGGAGCGAGTGCCGTGGGGCGTCGCTTCGTCGATGGCGGACAGGTCAACGAGCCGCTCACGACGGTGGTTGGCGTCGTGGGGACGGTGCCCTACGAGGGCCTTGGCGAGAGCGGCGCGGGGGCCGTGTACCGGGCCGACGCCCGTCGACTCAGCAGCCCATTTCTCATGATCCGCGTACTGGGCGATCAGGCGCCTGTCGTCGCCTTGGTGCGAGAGGAGCTGCGGCAGCTCGATCCGACAGCCCCGATAACCGATGTGGCATCGGGCGAGACCCTGCTGAGTGACTCGCTCACGCGACCACGGCACCTGTCGCTGCTGCTGGGCACGTTCGCCACGATCGCTCTGGGGCTCGCGGTGGTGGGCCTGTACGGGATCATGGCCAACTCGGTCGAGCGGCGCCGCGCCGAGATCGCGATTCGGCTCGCCCTCGGTGGCTCGCCGCGTGGCGTACAGCGCTTGATGGTCCGGCAGGGCATGTTGGTCGCCGCCGTTGGCGTCCTCGTTGGCGCCGTCCTGTCGGTGAGCGTGACGGGGGTGCTCGCCGACCTTCTCTATGAAGTCGAGCCAGCCGACCCCCTGACGCTGGTTGCAGCGGCGGCACTGATGCTGGTCGTTGCCTTGGCTGCCTGCCTGGTGCCGAGCCGCCGCGCCGCGCAGGCCGAGCCGAGAGCGGCGCTAGGCGCTCAGTAGGTGTAGACGACCTGGGCCTCGCCGCGCTGGCGATGGGGGCTCTTGCATGGACATGTCTTGTCCTGCGTTCCCAGGCGCTTACCACGCGCGCCAGTTGCCGTCCCTGCGTCGGGCACTGGCGAGGATCAACCGGGTCGAGAGGTGGGTACGGCAGGCGACCGTTCAGCGCGACCCCAGGGGGCAGGCGCCCGCGAGGGTCGGCCGTTCAACTCCCCCCGTCGACGCCCGGGCCGCTTGATTCCCCGGGACTCATGGTATGCGCTCTCTCGGTGGAGTGGGTCGCCTTGATGGCATCGTTGTAGCCTACGGTCATCTCGGTTGCGGAGTGCAGGGCGCCGAGCGCTCGGCCCCGAGTGTTTGAGCCAGATGCGATCAGGGAGACCTCTGGTGCTCGCCACTCGCGCCGTGTCTTCCCGTCGCCAGTCGAAGCGCTTACCGCCATATCGAACCTCCGCAGTGAAAGGCGAGCGCCCCACACGAAGTAGAGCCCATACCGTCTTCATAAGGCGGCCAGGGTACCAGGGTTCGCGCAGCACAGTAGTAGAGTCCCGGCACGTGGCGTATGAAGCCGTAGCAGTAGAGCGGTGGGAACTCGTGTGCAACGCCGAGCGTTCTGCACAGTTCCCACGGCGGGCGACCATCTTCTCGGTGCGCTGCAGGAGACTCTTCATCTCGCGGTCGGTGAGGTAGGGGCCGAGGCGCTCGTTCGCGATTCGCCGCGGCAAGCCGGGATGTTCGGTGAACCCGTTACTCACTGAACGTGTGGAAAAGCCTGTGCAAGAGTGCCCCCTGGGCGGCGTACGTTTTGGCGATGCAACGACTTAGGTCGGGTTGCACCACGCATGGGGCATGTGCGCGAACGGCGGCCACGTGTGGCCGAGCTCGACCGTTCAGTGGCAGAGGGCAATGCGTCGCGGCCGCTGCTCGACGCATTTCCTGGCCGCCCTCATGGCGCGGGTCGCGTCGGTCGCGTGTTGTTGATAGAACTGCATCACACTCCGCGAGTCCGACGGCACAGGCGAGCCCGGATCAGCATCCATTCTCTGCAGAGGTCCACCATGGGATTTGCCAGGCTACGTCTCCTTCCTGCCCGAGTGTTCTGCGTTGCGTTGGTCCTGACGCTCTGTCTCCCGATGATGGCCGTGGCGCAGCAGGGCCCGTCGCAGGCAGCGCCCCAGGGGGGCCACGGCGATCGGCGCGTGCACCATGCGAACCGCGATCTCGCTGCCCGTTTCACGCAGGCGCGCATGAGCGAGATGATGTTCGATCTCTACGTCCGGCCGCACTGGCTCGAGGGCTCCGATCGCTTCTGGTACTCGTGGGAAGACTCCACCGGCAAGACCTTCTGGATCGTCGACCCGGGCGCGCGCACCAAGAACGTCATCTTCGACAGGGCGGACATGGCGCGCCAGTTGACGCTGCTGACTCGCGATCCCTACGACGCGCGCAACCTGCCGATCGACAAGATCCGTTGGGTCAACGACGACACCGCGATCCAGTTCGACGTGACCTCGTCCGAGGACGAGGTGATCGAAGAGGTCGAGGAGATTGAAGGCGACACCCAGGAAGAGAAGAAGGCGAAGCCGCGCAAGCCGAAGAAGAAGGTGTACCACCTCGAATACGACCTGGGCACTCGCCAGGTACGCGAGCTAACGGACTTCGAGGCGCCCGCTGATCACCCCGACTGGGCCAACGTCTCGCCCGACAAGCAGTGGGTGGTGTTCTCGCGCGACCACGACCTCTTCATGATGGCGTACACGGAGTACGAGGAGTGGCTCGAGAAGGAGAAGGCCAAGAAGGACGCGGGTGAGGACGACGATGAAGGCGACGACGAGCAGGAGAGCGACGTCGACGAAGACATCGAGGAGATCCGCCTGACGACGGATGGCGAGGCGTACTATACGTACGGTCGCAGCGGTCGCGGGCGGACCGACAAGGAAAAGGAAGAGCACGCCGGGAAGCGTGACCCGGCGTTCGTGATCTGGGCGCAGGACTCGAGCAAGTTCGCCCTTACCCGCGATGACGTTCGCGAGGTGGGCAAGCTGTGGGTGATCAACGCGATTGCTGAGCCGCGGCCGACGCTGGAAACCTATGCCTACCCCATGCCGGGGGAGGAGAACGTTGGCCTGACCGAGTTGTGGGTGTTCGATGTCGCGGCTCAGTCGGGGCAGAAAGTCGAGATCGAGGCGTTCAAGGACCAGTCGGTCAACATCTTTGCGGCGCGCCGGTTCCCGCGTCCCGACGCCGAAGAACCCGTTGCTCGCGAGTGGCTCTCTCCTGATTCCAACCGCCTGTACTGGGGACGGATTAGCCGCGATCTTAAGCGCTACGACGCGGTGGTGACCGACCTGACGACGGGCGAGAGCACGGTGCTTATCGAGGAACGCCTCAATCCCTATGTCGAGACGCAGCGACTCGAACTACTCGAGAACGGCGAGATGGTCTGGTGGTCCGAGCGCGACGGCTGGGGCCACTACTATCTGCTCGCCGCCGACGGCACCGTCATTCGCCAGCTGACGCAGGGTGAGTTCTCGGGCCGTGGCGTGGCCGGCATCAACGAGGCCTCACGCACGCTCTTCTTCACCGCTAATGGCATGGAGGACGCCGAGGATCCCTACTACCGGCACCTCTACAAGGTCAGTCTGGACGGTGGTCGCGTGACGCTCCTCAACGAGGGCGACTACGACCACGTCGGCCGCATCAGCGAGTCCAACGGCTACTTCGTCGATGGCTACTCACGCGTCAACACCGTACCGGCGTCGGCGCTGATGGACGCCGACGGCGAGAAGGTGATGGACCTCGAGTCGTCCGACATGACGCTGCTGGAGAATGCCGGTTACCAGTTCCCGGTGCCCTACCAGGTGAAGTCAGCCGACAACGTCACCGACATGTACGGGGTGATCTACAAGCCCTTCGACTTCGACGAGACCAAGAAGTACCCGATCATCGCCTACGTCTACCCGGGGCCGCAGACCGAGGCAGTGGCGAAGCAATTCGTCACCCGGGCGCAGAACATCCATCTGGCCAACATGGGCTTTATCGTCATCGAGATCGGCAATCGAGGCGGCCATCCGTGGCGCTCGAAGTGGTACCACTCGTATGGTTACGGCGATCTGCGTGACTACGGTCTTGCCGACAAGAAGTCTGCGATCGAGCAATTGGCCATGCAGTACGACTGGATCGACATCGATCGTGTCGGCATCTTCGGCCACTCCGGTGGCGGTTTTATGTCCACCGCAGCGATGCTCGTGTACCCGGACTTCTTCAAGGTTGCGGTGTCCTCGTCGGGCAACCACGAGAACCAGATCTATAACCGCTGGTGGAGCGAGAAACATCACGGCGTTGAGGAAGTCACGGACGACGAGGGTAATGTCAGCTTCGAGTACGACATCGAGAAGAACTCGCAGTTGGCCGCTAACCTGAAAGGAAAGCTGCTGCTGACGACCGGTGACATCGACAACAACGTGCATCCGTCCCTGACCTACCGGATGGCGCATGCACTGATGAAGGCGAACAAGCGCTTCGACTTCTTCGTCCTGCCAGGCGAGCGCCACGGCTATCGTGGCAACGGCGAGTACTGGCAGTGGCTGCGTGCGGACTACTTCGCGGAACATCTGCTCGGCGACAGGGCCAGCAACGTCGACGTCCTCGAGTTGAATCGCGAGGTGCCCCAGAAGCGCTGAGCCCGACGGCACCATTTGTAGATTGGATCTACAAATGGTGCCAATCGATGGTCCGACTAGCCTTCTGTCGGCCAGTCCGTCTCGCCCGAGAACTCGAAGCTGCCGATCGTGAGTTGTCCACCGCCCACCATGCCGGTGGCCGGGGTGGTGCACTCGCCGGCGCCGGACACACGGTAGGACTTGATGGCACCGTCCTCGATCAACTCGTGCTCGGTCACGGTTACGGTGCACGCGGCCTTGAACATGTCATCACCAACGGCGTCGCCAGCGATGGCAACGTCGACGGGGAGGTCGGTCCCTGTGGCCCCCTCGGCCATCTGTTTGATGGTGAAGTTGAGTATCAGAGTGCCGCCGTCGACTCCGTGGGCGAAGTTCACGCCCACGCCCCAACGGGACCCGGCCCCCGTGCATAGCGTCTCGGCGTTGCTCCAGTCGACGTCGTACGTGTGCTCGCCGGTGATGCTCATCCGCACGAATCCACCGTCGTCATCCCTGCACGCGATCTGGCCGGCAAGGGCCTCGCTGGTGGGAACGATCGGCGCCACGGGCAGGATCGCCGCGAGCGTCAGCGTGAGCGTGACGGGTACGAACGGCAGGATGCGCATGATGTTCTCCTCGCGTGCGGACTGGGGCGACGTGGGGTCAGGTGTCGCGGAGCGGTCGATGCAGACTCGGGATCGTAGCAGACCTTACGGTCGCAGCAGGCGTTCGTAATCCTCGCAGTAGGCCCAGCCGAGGAAGGACTGCAGCACCAGGAGCAGGATGCCCATGGGCAGTCCCGCCAGGTCGAGGAAGATGTCGTACAGAACGATGTTCAGCACGATCGGTGCGAGGATGACCAGCGCCAGGGGCACGTAGCGGTTCATCAGCAGAGCGGTGCCGGCGACGAGCTGCGTGATGCGCAGCAGCGGCAGAAAGAAGCCAGTCGCGGTGAACGCGTCGAGCAGTGCCGTACCCTCGGGAGAGGTGGCCGGCAGCGCCACGAACGGGATGAAGTAGTTGACGCCGTAGACGACGAAGATGAGGCCGAGTAGGGATCGTGACGTCGTGACGGCCAATCGCATGCTGCCTCCGGGGAAATCGCGTCATCGCGGGGACCGGGCGCTTTCGACCTCGCGCGGCCTGTCACCCAATCGTACCAAAGGCTGCGGACGGCACCCCGCTAGCGCGACGTTTTGCGCCCCAGAGCCAGGAGATCCTCCTTGAGCCTCGTATGGGCGTCGAACAACGGCGCGAAGTCGGACTCGTGGCGCCCGCCTTTCGCCAGCACGACCGCCGCGAGCTTCCGTCGGTCCCGTTTGGACCATGTAGCGGCGTCGACGGCACAGACGATCGGGCTCCAGCGGGCCCACCAGAGCCGTTGGGCAGGAGAGAAGTCGTGAGTGTCGACCTCGAGGAGCTCTGCCGCGCGGGCCGAACACTCACGCAGCCCGCGCTCGCGGTCGGCGCCGTAGTGCTGCGCGAGCCAACGAGACATCGCGAGGCCAATTTCACCGAGCGCGATCTCGCCGATGACATCGTCGCGTGGCGCGTCGAGTTGGAAGTAGAGATTCTCGGAGGCGAGTTCCTCCAGGGTGCCGAGCGCGGTGCGGTGGCCGGGGTCGCGTTTCATGGCCCGCGTCTCGTCGCGCACGAGGCGCTTCACATAGGCGCTCCGTGGCCGGAAGCCGAGCTTGTAGTAGAACCACCAGGCGCCCGACGCCAGCCCTTCGGCGTTGCCGTAACCGAGCTGGTAGGGGTCGATGCTGAAGGTGTCGCAGCCGAACACCGCCCTTGCCATCGCCAGTACGCGGCCGAACACGCGTGCGGCCTCGGCACCGCGGAAGGTCTCGAAGATGTTGTAGGCGATCGCGGCCGAGCCGTAGAGCGCGCTGATGAGCACGTAGCCCATCGGCACCCCGTTCTTGAGCGTGACGGCGGCGTAGCTGCTTTCGAGCATGAGACGTCGCTGGGGGCGCAGGCCGAGTAGCCCGAACGCGAGGCCGTCGCCGCAGTCGACCCAACGAGCGTCGTCGGGGTTCGCGTGGGCGAAGCCGTCGAGGTCGCGGGCACGCGTCACCATTGCACGGCGAGCCAGATCGACCAGGCGCTGCCCGCGGGCGCGGCTGAGCGGCTCGATTGAGACCGGGGGACGCAGCACGTCCTGGCGGAGATCGGGACGGCTCCGCCGAAGCGGGGTCCTCTGGCAAGCGATGTCGGTGACCGGGAACACGTCGCTCCCGCGCGCCGGCGTATTGGCTGCCGGCTCGAGTCGCAGCGGAACGTCCAACAGGTCGTATGTCTTCTCGCGCGTGAACTCGCTGCCGGCGAGCTGCCCGAGACGGCCGATCAGGAATGCGGCGTCGGCGGTGTCACCGCGCAACTCCTCGATCCATTCGCGCTCCGTACGCTCTACTTCGTCGAGCGCCAGCGTCTCGGTGTAGGGCAGGGCGTGAGGCAGGACATCGAGCAGATGGGCGCGGTTGTCCCATTCTTCCCAGGAGATGCTGAGCAGCTCTGGCCAGGTCCGCGCCAGCCAACGCGCCGTGGGCGAGAAGAACCTGTAGTTGATCGCGGTGCCGGCGACTCCGGTGTCTTCCAGAGAGGCACGGAAGCGGCGGACGTCGCTGCGTTCGGCGAATCCAGCCAGGGCCGTTTCCACATCGCGTAGCAGGTCTTCGTCGTCGGGATACGCGCGCAGGAAGCAGAGCGCCTCGTGCAGGCGCAGCACCGCATCGCTGCTGGCCACGCTATCGACCGCGAGTTGTTGGACCAGCGCCTGTTTGGCGCGGCCGGATTCGGGATCATAGGTGGCCAGCACGCTCTCGAGCCGTGCCAGAGCCTGCCGTGCGGATCGCTTCATCGGGCGGTGTAGTCCAGTGGCCGGTGGTCTCGTTGATGTCCCTGCGCGGCCGGAGGCGACAGCGACACGAGCCGTTGGCCGCTACGGATCCGTTGGGGTGCAGTCGACGTTGCGTTGTCCGCGCACCGCGTACCAGGCGATCGTACCAAAGGTCGCGATCGGTACGGCTAGCAGGAACAGAATGCCGCTGCGCAGGGCCGCGATCAGGGGACCAGCCTCGCCGTCAGTGAGTGCCCGCCGGCACATCGCACACTGGGCCTGCGCCGTCTCCGGCCACAGGGCCGTGGCGATCACGGCAATGCCGACCAGGGCCCACACGGTACGCCGCAGCATCACCGGACGAAGAGCCCCTGCATCATGTCGAAGATGCGGAAAGCGTCCACGACGCTGAGGCCGAACAGCAGGACTCCGAAGCCGAGCCCGCACACGACGACGGTCACCATCAGGTCCATGCTCTCCTTGGCCAGGTGCATGAAGATGCCACCGATCAAGGTGGCCTTGGTCATCATCGCCACGAGCATCACGCCGACGAACAGGCCGCGTGGCATGTCCACCGTGTCGAGGAAGAACATGACCGCGGTGAGCACCAGGAGAACCGCCCAGGTGCGCCAGTAGATGCCCAGGTCGGCAGCTTTTGTTTCTGACATGGTCGGCTCCTAGACGAGATAGAAGAGCGTGAAGATGAACACCCAGACGAGATCGACGAAGTGCCAGTACAGCCCTGCCATCTCGACGTTCTCCGGGGTGGTAATCCCCTTCGAGGTACGGATTGCGGTGACCACATTGACGATCACACCGATCAGCACGTGGGTGCCATGGAACCCCGTGATCAGAAAGAAGTAAGACCCGAACAGGGCAGCGCCCCAGGGGTTCTCCCACGGGCGCCCTCCGGCGCCGATCAGATGTGACCATTCGTAGGCTTGCAAGCCCAGGAAGACCAGGCCACCGACCACGGTCATCCATACGAAGCGCGCGGTCTTGGCGCGATCCGAAGATGCGGTGGCGACGGCCGCGGCCATCGTGGCGCTGCTGCTGATGAGTACGAAGGTCATCAAGCCGATCAGACCGAGGTTGAATACCTCGCCCGCCTGCGGCCAGTCTGCGGACATGACGCGTCCGTAGCCGTAGCCGGTCAGGAAGCCCGCGAACAGGAGTGCGTCGCCGATGATGAAGACCCACATCATCACCTTCTTCCAGCCCGCTGCGAATGGGCAGGCTCCACCCATCCAGCGGCTATCCGCGTAGGTTGTCGTCACCGTCACCTCCGAGAGTTGTTCACGCCAGGGTTGCTAAGCC
>JAJCXT010000025.1 GCA_029263295.1 Acidobacteriota bacterium
AAGCCGCCGCGCAGGTCGTGCGTGCCGAATGGGGCACCCATCGGATGGATATGGGGGCTACACCCTTGGTGGGTGCGCCGAATCTCAATAGCGATCGGTTTTCGAATCCGGTGAGGAGCCTCGCGGCTCCTGGCCCAATAACGTCTACCCGGCCCGGCCGCGGTGACATCACACGCAGACCTGGTTGCTACACGGGATCGCTCGCCGCGGGGTCTCATTGCTGGCCGAGCCGGCGAGAGTGGCCGGTGGCGCACCGCGGCGGCGGCCCCGGGTAGGTCCCGGGTTGCTTCTATCTTAGCTGATTTGGCGCAGACCACGAAGCGTCGGCGAGTCAGACCACGAAGCGGCGGCTGCGAACGGAGACCACGAGGCCTACCGCCAGGCACGTGGCGAGCGCCGAAGAACCTCCGTAGGACAGCAATGGCAGCGGTATTCCGGTGATCGGAACCAACCCGATTACCATCCCGACGTTGATTACGAGATGGAACATCATCAACCCCGCGACGCCGGCGCAGACGAAGGCGCCGGCGCGGTCGCGCGCGGAATACGCCCCGCGTAGCAGGCGGCTGATGAGCAGGAAGTACAGCGCCAGCACGATCATCACGCCGAAGAACCCGAGTTCCTCGGCGAGCAGTGCCATGATGAAGTCGTTCTCCTGCTCGGGCAGGAAATTCAGCTGGCTCTGTGTGCCGGAGAACAGCCCTTTGCCTGTCATGCCTCCGGAGCCGACAGCGATCTTGCTCTGGACCAGCTGGTATCCGGTGCCCAGCGGGTCGTCGTCGGGTCGCAAGAAACTGGTCAAACGGTCCTTCTGGTAGTCCAATAAGGTCATGTACCAGAGAGGCGTTACCGCAAGGCCGGCCCCGCCGAGCCATGCGATCGTGCCGAGCTTCAATCCGGCCGCCCACGCCACGACTGCCAGGATTGGCAGGAACGTCGCAGCCGTGCCCGTGTCAGGTTGCAGCACAATCAAGAGCATAGGTATCGCTACCAGCGCTCCAGGCATGAGCATGCCGCGCACACCGAAGGGGCGAGGCTCGCGGTCCGAGAACAGCCTTGCGAGTGCGAGGATTACGGCGACCTTGGCCAGCTCAGACGGCTGCAAGCCGAACCCGCCGATGCGGATCCATGATCGTGCCCCCTGGATGCGGGGGCCGAACAGCAGGACGCCGACAAGCAGCAGTATGAGGGCGCCCCAGATGAGGTACGCGTTGTCGGTGAGGTTGCGATAGTCGAGCAACCCGACTACGACCGCCAGCGCGAGCCCCGCGGCAATCCAGACCCCCTGTCGCTGTGCTAGATCAAGGTCCTGGCCTTGCGAGGCCGAGGCTACCAGCACTACGCCAATGACCAACAGGCAGGCCAGCACCAGCAGTGTCCCGAAGTCGAAGACCGAGAGAAACCGGCGATCGATGAGGCTCATTGTTGCCCTTCGCCTTCGTCCGCGGGGGTCTCGACCGTCGCGGGTACGGCGATTTCACGGTAGGCGACCTCGGTGCCGAAGTACGCCGCGAGGAGTTGGCCGCCGATAGGCGATGCCACGGCTCCGCCGGAGCCGCCGTGCTCCATGAATACTGCGATGGCGATCTCGGGATCGTCGATCGGCGCGACCGCGATGAACCAGGCATGGTTGCGCAGATGTTCGGGCCTGTCGGCATCCTCTTCCGCAACGCGCGACGCGGATGCTACCTGTGCCGTGCCCGTCTTGCCGCCAGCCGTGATGCCGGCGAGTTGGGCGCGTCTCGAGGTGCCGTAGGCGATCGACCCCGCCAGGCCGCGTAGTAGCTGCTGGCGGGTGGACTCGGAGAATGTCGCCGGGCGGGCGGCGGGTTCATAGGCGAAGCCTCGTCGCGCCCGGCCGGCGGCCGACGCTTCGACCTCCAGCAGCAGATGCGGCTGGCGGATAAACCCCGTCGCGGCGATGGCCGCCATGTGCGCCTGTTGCAGCGGGCTCACGGCCAGCGGCCCCTGGCCGATGGCCAGAGAGACGGTCTCGCCGGGGTAGTAGGTGCGCCTCTCAGAGGCGAGCCATTCGTCGGAGGGGATGATGCCCTCCTCTTCGTTCGGTAGATCGATGCCGGTCCCGGCACCCAGTCCGAAGCGCTGCGCCCATTTCACGATGCGCTCGCGGCCGAGCTTGACGCCGAGCTCGTAGAAGAAGCTGTTGCACGAGTGCGCGAGCGCCTGCACAACATTCACGTCGCCGTGTTCGCCCAGGCAGCCGTAGAAGCGACCATAGAAGGTTCGCCCGCCCGGGCAAAAGTAGGTCGTGTTGCGATCGATCACGCCTTCCTCCAATCCGGCGGTTGCCATGACGAGCTTGAAGATCGAACCTGGCGCATGGACAACCTGGAGGGCCCTGTTTTGCAGGGGCTTCAGCGGATCGCTCTGCAGCGCGTCCCACTCCTCGCGCGAAAAACGAGCCGCGAACAGGGCGGGGTCGAAGGTGGGTGCGCTCGCCATCGTGAGGATGCCGCCAGTGCGTGCGTTCAATACGACCACAGCGCCACGGCGATCGGCGAGAAGCTCCTCGGCTTGACGCTGCAGTTGCGCGTCAATCGTTAAGACCACCGTCTCGCCCGGGAGCGGTGCGTCCTCCCGCAGGAGCGTCACCTCGCGCCCCACACTGTTTACCAACGCGTAGCGCTCGCCCGGGAGCCCTACGAGTTCGTTGTTGTAGACGCCTTCGATACCTTGCTGTCCGACGATGTCTCCCATTCGGTAGGGGTCGCCCCAGGCGCTCAACTGGCTTCGTGACACCTCGCCGACGCTGCCGAGAATGTGTGCAGCAGTCGTGCCGAGCGGGTAGTGGCGGCGTGGCTCGATCTGGACGGCGATGCCAGGGTGCTCGCGACGACGCGCCTGCAGTCGGACGATGATGTTTGCGTCGACATCCGAGGCCAGGACCACCGGACGAAACCGCGGGACACCTCTTTGGGCGGTGAGGCGCTGCTCGAGCAGCGTGACGGGCACGTCGAGCGTCGTTGCCAGATATCGCAGTTCGGCGTTCACGTCGTCGATCGACTCGCGGATGATCGCCACCTCGTAGGAAGCCTGGTTGGTGGCCAGGATCTCGTGGTTGCGGTCCAGAATGAGGCCTCGTGCCGGGCGCACCCGCGATGTGCGGTGCTGGTTGGCCTCGGCGCGCGCGGTCCACTCGGCGCCGCGCACGATCTGGATCTGCCAGAAGCCCAGCAGCAGCACGATCGTGACCACGGCCGCGGCCCATTCGAGGACGCGCACGCGCGCCACGACACGTTGCCGGTCGGAGGCGCGCTCCAGCGCCCGCGGGCCGAGCTTCGGCGCCCGGTGCACCGACCTGGCCTGCCGCGCGGAGCGACCGACCCTGCCGTCGTCATCCGGCCTCCAGGGTCCGAAACTCATTCCTTCGCTCCACGGGCCGCCAGGTCTGCTAACGCCATTGGAGGCCTCGCCGTCGCCGTCGCTGCCAAATCGTCATCAACAAAGGCACTCCGACCGTGCCGAGGCCACAGATCAGGCCGGTTACACCAGCGCGGGTGATCAATACGCCAGTAGTCTCGGCACCGGGCCAGCCTAGGAAGAGCAGAAGAGCGCGCACGACCATCCCTTCGATGGCCGTTGCCGCCGCCACGATCACGGCTTCCGCGAGCTGGCCGCGCACGGCGAAGGAATCAGCGAGCAACGCGAGTCCGGCAGCGACGGCGGTCTTGGCAAATGCGTGCAGACCGATGATGCCACCCGCGAGGCTGTCCTGGATCAGCCCGCCAAGCGCACCCGTCCATACCGCTCCAGCAAAAGAGGTTCGCAGCGCGACGAGTCCGACCGCGATCATCATCCCGTCGATGTACCCGAGTGGCATCCAGATCTGCGGCACCAGCGTCTGCAGGGTTCCCACCAGGAGGAACAGGATGATCAACCGCAATGCCCGGCCGAGCGGCGACGTCATGGCTGTTCCTCGGCGGCAGCGGGTGCCGGGGCGGGTGACGGTAGCTGCACGAGGACGTTCTCGACGCGCAGAACGTCAATCAGCGGGTCCAGGAGGATCACCTTGAACAGCGCCGTTTCTTCGCGCATCAAAGGAACCCGTGGTGTGCCAGGGACTGGCGGCCCGACGTCGATGCTGGTCACGTGGCCGATCATCAGGTCGGCCGGATAGATGCCGTCCTCGCCCGAGGTCACGATCGCTTCGCCTCCGGTGACCTCGGTTAGGGTGCTGATGTAGCTGAGCCGCAGGGCGGAAGCTCCGCCACCGGATACCAGGCCGGTGGCGCGCGAATTCACCAGACGAGCGCCGACTCCGCTGAGCGGATCCGTGATGAGCTGCACGGTGCTGGTCCAAAGATGCACCTGGATGACCCGGCCAACGAGGGCCCCGCCGGCGCCGATCACGGCCGCTTCTTGCTCGATACCATCGCGGCTGCCGCGGTTGATCGTGACCGTCTCGTAGCGCTGAGTGAAGTCGCGTGCCACCACACGCGCCCCGGTCCATTCGCCAGGTAGGCTCGCGTGGACACCGAGTAAGCCGCGCAGGCGGCTGTTCTCACGTTTGGCGGCGTCACTGGCCGCGATTCGTCGCTCGAGGTCGGCGACTCTTCGCCGCAGGGCTTCGTTCTCGCGGTCCGCGGTGATCAGCCAGACGTAGCGGCCCCAGGTCGAGGTGACCAGGCCTCCGAGTGTCGAGCCGATCCGCTGCACCGGCGAGGTAACGCCGGTGACTGCCCCGCGCGCCGCAGCCAGGGTGCTCCCGCGGTTGACCTGCAGCGACATGATCAAGAAGAAGATCATCAACAGGGCGAGGAGCAGCGCCGCGTTCTGGGCTGTCCTGCTTAGCGCCTGCATCGGGCTGCTTCTCCGGCCGCTACTCTAGGCAGACCCGCCTGAGCAGATCCATGTCGTCGAGCACCCGGCCGACGCCGAGAACTACGGTGGAGAGAGGGTCCTCGGTAATTGTCACCGGGATTCCGGTCTCCTCGCGGAGACGAACATCGAGGTTGCGGATCAACGCGCCGCCGCCGGTGAGGACGATTCCCTTGTCCACAAAGTCCGCCGACAACTCGGGCGGCGTGTTCTCCAGCGCCATACGGACGGCGTCGACGATGGTGTTGATGGGTTCGCTCAGCGCCTCGCGGATCTCGCGATCCGTGACGGTGATCGTCTTCGGCACGCCCTCGATGAGGTCGCGCCCCTTGATCTCCATGGTGAGCTCTTCCTCGAGCGGGTAGGCCGAGCCGAGCTCCATCTTGATGTTCTCGGCGGTGCGCTCGCCGATGAGCAAGTTGTAGTTGCGCTTGATGTAGCTGATCAGCGCCTCGTCGAGTTCGTTGCCGCCAATCCGAATCGAGCGCGAGTAGACAATCCCGGCCATCGAGATGACGGCGACGTCGGTCGTTCCACCGCCGATGTCGACGATCAGGTTGCCCCCAGGCTCGGTAATGGGCAGTCCCGCACCGATGGCCGCGGACATCGCCTCTTCGAGTAGGTACACCTCTGCGGCCTTGGCACGATATGCGGTATCTCGTACGGCGCGCTCTTCTACCTTGGTGATGCCACTCGGCACTCCGATGATGATCCTCGGTCGCACGAGGAAGCGGCGATTGTGCACGCGCCGGATGAAGTAGGAGAGCATCTGCTCGGTGACCTCGAAGTCGGCGATGACACCGTCCTTCAGAGGCCGGACCGCGACGATATGGCCTGGCGTGCGACCGAGCATTTCCTTGGCCTCGCGGCCCACCGCTTCGACCTTCTCGGTCTTCTTGTTGATGGCAACGATTGAGGGCTCGCGTACGACCACGCCCTTGCCCTTCATGTAGACAAGTGTGTTCGAGGTGCCCAGGTCGATGGCGATGTCGCTGGAGAAGGCCGAGAGTATCGAGAAAGTCATGCGGTGAAGGAGGC
>JAJCXT010000026.1 GCA_029263295.1 Acidobacteriota bacterium
GGGCACGCCCGCCCTCGTGCGCGCGCTCTGCAACGGCGGCCGTCGCGCCCATCTACCAGTCGTCCACGTTCCTGTTCGAGGGCGATGCCGCCTACGACGACGTGCACTACGCTCGGCTCAGCAACACACCGACTCACGACGTGCTCCATAGCAAGCTAGCTGCTCTCGAGAACGCCGCCGACGCGCTCGTCACCGCCAGCGGTATGGCGGCTATCTCGAGCAGCCTCCTGACGTTCTTGCAGCAGGGCGACCATCTCATCGTGCAGGACTCGCTGTACGGCGGCACCCACATGGTCGTGCACAGGGATCTACCCGCCCTCGGTGTCGAGGTGAGCGTCTTCAACGCCGCCCGACCCGACGGGTTGCAGGCGCTGCTCCGTCCGACGACCAAGGTCCTCTATGCCGAGACCATCACCAACCCGCTCGTCAAGGTCGGCGAACTCGACGCGCTCGCGGCCTTCGCCAAGGAGCACGGCCTCGTTTCGATGATCGACAACACGTTTGCCTCACCGGTGAACTTCCGGCCGATCGAGCACGGGTTTGATCTCTCGCTGCACTCGGCGACGAAGTACCTGAACGGTCACACCGACCTGATCGCGGGCGCGGTGATCGGAAGCGTCGGCACGATCGAAACAGTGCGGCATCGCGTCAACCACCTGGGCGGCTCGCTCGACGCCCATGCGTGTTTCCTGCTGCACCGTGGCGTCAAGACGCTGCCCCTGCGCATGGAACGCCACAATGCCAACGCGATCCGCATCGCCACGTTCCTCGAGCAACACCCACGAGTCACCGCGGTTCATTATCCGGGGCTCGAGTCGAGCGACTACCACGCCACAGCGAGTCGGCTGCTCGACGGCTTCAGCGGCATGCTGAGCTTCGAGGTCGAGGGTGGCAGAGAAGCGGCGCACCGGGTGCAGGACCTTGTCCGGCTCCCGCTCGTGGCCCCGAGCCTGGGCGGCCTCGAGACGCTGATGACCATCCCCGCCGAAACCTCGCACGTCGGCATGAGCACCGAGGAACGCGCCTCCGCTGGCGTGACCGACGGCCTGATCCGCATGTCGGTCGGTGCTGAATCGGCGAACGACCTCATCGCTGACCTCGAACAGGCGCTGTCGTAATCCCCTTTGCTGGAGGGACATTCGGGAATCGGCAGGCATTTCAGAGATTCATAAGGGTTCGCTCAGGTGTTTCTGCGACGCCTCTCGCATGGTGGTCGTGTCGCCGCGGTCAGACCGGCCGGGGCAGAACGCCGGAGTCACCATGCAGTACCGAGTCGCCCCTTCATGGCGCCGCCCTGTTGCCTCGCTCACCCTCTGCGCGCTGATCGTCGGGTCGATCGGATGCAGCACCACCACGCGAACCCATCTCACGGCCAGCGTGCCGCCCCCTCCCCGGGCTGAGAATATCGAGGTCCTGGCGGTAGAGACCGTCGACGGTGCGCGGGTGGAGTTCGAGCCGGCCGCGGCCGTTGTTGAGCGTGAGGGCGGGCGCGCAGTCCTGCGCTTCCCCGTCGCTACCACCTTCGACGGCCGGGCAGCCAGCCTCGACCAAACGCTGAGCCTGAGCGAGATCCGCAGCTACGAGTTGGTCAAGACCGAAGAGAAGTTCAGCCCACTCAAGACCCTCGGCCTGGTCGGCGCCGTCGGGCTCGTGGCCGTCGGGATCTTCGCCCTGACCTTCGAAATGACCTTCGGCCCAGGGCTCTTCAATTGCTGCTCATGAGACTGCTGCCGCATCGCTTCGGCCACAACCCTCATCGAGACAGACCAGGAGAGCGACTGTGAAGAACGAAGTCAACGGCAAGGGCCTCATCGCCGTGCTCACTAGCTGGGCCATGACGACCTACCAGGGGCGGCCCGCGGACGAGGCATTCAGCCTGCGACTCAGCGAGATCGCCGAGTATCAGCTCGCCACAGAGGAGAGGACACCCGACGTGGTCACCAACCTCACGATCATCGCGATCGTCACCGGTCTCCTGCTGGCCTTCAAGAAATCCGCAGAGGAGTGGTCACCGCTGGGCCGTTAGCAGCCGCCGTTGACGAAGGACCTCATAGCAGGCCAGGGCGACGCAATTGGCCAGGTTGAGGGAACGGACCGACGGATCGTGGATGGGGAACCGAACCAGCCGGTCTCGGTGGGCCTCGCGGATGCGGGGATCGAGGCCCACCGACTCCCGGCCAAAGACCAGCACGGCGTTCTCCGGGTACTCTACGTCCCAGTACTCATGCTCGGCCTCAGCGCTAAAGAACCACGGCTCGCCGAATTCATGAATGCGCGGTTCGAACTTCTCCCAGCTCCGCCACACGCGCGGATCCACTCGCGGCCAGTAGTCGAGCCCCGCGCGTTTCACCCGGGCGTCTGTGAGTTCGAACCCCAACGGCTCGACCAAGTGTAGCTGCGCCCCTGCGGCCAGGCATGTGCGGCCGGCATTGCCAGTGTTGCCATGGATTTCCGGCTCGACGAGAACCACGTGCAATCGCCTGCCGCTCATGTCACCCGCTCCATCGCCGCGAGAACGCGGCGTTCGCTGAACCACATGGTGAGGCAGCGGCCGACCATGAACAGCGCCATGCCCGCCCAGAGGATGTCGTTGTTGCGCTGCCACAACCCCAGGAACGCCAGCGGCAGGTAGAACAAGAGGCCGCTGACGAGCATCTGGTTACGCAGCACCCTGCCCTCCGTGAGGCCGATGAAGAAGCCATCGTAGATAAAGGCAACAGCGCCCAACAGAACAACCGGAATCATCCACCAACTGTAGCGCCACGCCAGCGCCGCGACATCGGCATGGGACGTCATCATGCCGTAGAGCCAGTCGGGCGCTCCAAACATGAGCACCAGTACCGGCAGCGCAAAGGCCAATCCGGTGAGCATCGCCAATCGCAGCAGGCGGCGAAGACCCGCAACGTCTCCCCGCCCCTTGTAGATACCCGCCAGGCTCTCGGTGGCGAACGCGGCGCCATCGATCAGATACGAGCCCAACATCTGGAAACGGAAGAGGATCGTGTTCGCAGCGAGAATGCCCGTTCCGATGATCGCGCTGAAGTTCGTGAACACCGCAAACGTCGTCATCAGCATGACCGTTCGCACCAGGATGTCGCGGTTGAGGCGGAACAACTCGCCAAGTCGGACGCGATCAAAGACCGCCTGAGGCACGAAGGGCAATGGCGCTCCCGCGCGCAGTATCAGGGCGACGGCCGTTGCCAGCATCAGGTACTGGCTCAGCGCCGTGGCCACGCCCGCGCCACCGGCGGCCATGCCGAGCCGCATGATGAACAAGTAATCCAACCCGACATTCGCGAGATTGCCGATGACGGTGATGATCAGGGCCTCTCGCGCGCGCTCTCGCCCCAGTAGCCAGCCCAGTAGGACGTAATTGGAGAGAGTGGCCGGAGCGCCCCAGATACGGCCGAAGAAGTAGTCCCGTCCAGCGGCCTCCACCGCGCCCTGCCCCGCCAGCACGGCGAATCCGACGTTGGCTATCAACCTTTGCCCAATGAGCAGGACCGCCGCAATCGCCAACGCGACCATCAAGGAGCGGTAGAGGATCTGCCACACCTCGGGCTGATCGTCGCGGCCCACTGCCTGAGCCGTCACCCCGGTCGTGCCCATCCGCAGGAAGCCGAACGACCAGTACGCGTAGTCGAAGATCACCGCACCCACTGCCACGCCCGCCAGAAACGAGATATCCGGCAGGTGGCCCAGCATCGCGGTGTCGACCAGGCCCACGAGTGGCACGGTGACGTTGGAGATGATGTTGGGCACAGCCAGCCGCCGGAAGCGGCGGCCGAGCGGCAGCTCGGAGGTACTCATGCAGCGGGGTATACACCAGCCGCGCCAGCGACGCTGTCGCAACACAAAACGGCCCGGGTCGCGGAGGAGTGCGACCCGGGCCGTCAGCGACTGTTACGTCGCCATGCAGACCCGACTAGTTCATCGTGCGAGTGGACCGCCCGTCCCAGGAGACACCAACAGCGGTGCCCTCAGTGGTCGCCTTCTCTTTCTTCTCGTGATCCTCGTGGACATCGTCGTCTGACTTGCGCTCGAAGCGCCAGATGAACGGGGCTCCATCTTCGGACTGCAGCTCGAGAAGGCCCTCGAGACCCTTGAGGCCCTGGAGGCCCTCGAGGCGAAGCTCGTCGAAGACCCGGCCCAACTCCATATCGCCAAACTCGAAGTCTCCGCCGTCGAATACGACATTCGGACCCTCACCATCAAAGAACAGGGAATGCGGACGGTCGCCGCCCCTCCTGTAGAGGAAGTGGCGATTCGAGTCCATCTTCTCCTGCTGCTCGGCGGTAAGAGAGTTCCAGACGTCCTGCGACGCCCGCATATCAGCGACCTGTCCTTGCACACGCAGAGCGGCCCGACGCTGCATCAGCCCCTCGACCGCGGCGAGGTCCGCGGAATGCCGGTCTTCGAGCAATTCGTCGAGATCAAGATCGAGCACTTCAATCTGCGCGTCGCGTTCGATCTCTGCGCGGCGCTGGGCGCGGCGCGCGTCACGGATTTGCTCTTCCTGCTGCTCGGTAAGCCCAATCTCCTCACCCATCGCCAAGACACGGTCCGCCATGCCCCCACCGAAGCCACTGCGCAGCCTACGAAGTTCGACCATCGGCGCTCTGCTGCGGTCACGCAGCTCCTGCACCATGCGAAGGCGGCCCAGGGCGCCAAGCTCTCGGGCCCCGTGCAAAGCCTCCTTGGCGCGATGGAGTCTCGACTCGATCACCGCACGGCGTTCCGCTTCGCTTCGCTTCGTCTCGTCGGCTTCCTCTTGTTCCTGAACTACGACGGCCTGCACCGTCCCTACCGACACAACCATCAGCGCCAGGACCGCGGCAGAAGCAGCGGCGGCGATCGCCAGTCGGCTATGGAAGAACTTCGACATGAGTAACGACCTCCAAGGTCAGTTTGGGAACTCGGCCATCTCTTGACCACTTAGAGTCCCGCCAACCCGGAAAAGTCGTATCCTCGGCCAATGAGATTGAGATTCCTTGCCGTCGTAGCCCTGCTTTCGGTCGCCAGCGTCGCGACCGCACAGGGTCCCCCCGAAGAGCCCACGGTCGCTGTGGAGATCGGCGACGACGGCATCGTGATTGAACGGCCGAGCTTGTGGCAGGTCGGGTTCATGCGCGGCCCGACGATCCTGCTGTACTTCATCGGCGCTGGCGACGGTTTCCCGCACTTCACCGTGATGAGCGACCGCGAGTCGGCGCTAGAGCCGGACGCTTCCCCCGCCCTCATACATCGCGCCATCGACGACCTGTTCGCCACCATAAGCGCGAACGACGAGATCATCGAGGCCGGATGGACCGAGATCAACGGCATCGAGGTGCACTCATCGCTCGCCGGGCGCGGCTCGGTCGCCGGCGAGATCCAGCGCCGCCGGATCCTGCTCGTGCACAAGGGCGTGCCCTACATCCTGGTCTGGGCGCACTACGCGGACCAGTACCCGGAGGTCGCAGAGTTGATCGAACAATGCGTGGCCAGCCTCAAGCTCGGCCGTGGCCCGGGGAGCATCGCCGCCCTGGCCCGCGTGCCGTGAGCGGTACATCCGTACAGCGCCGACCTCTGAAGCGGGTGGTGCAGGCGCTCGTCAGCACCGCAGCAGTAGCCTTCGTCGTGGCGGGAGCAGGCTGGTGGTTTCTCGCTGGCAGTGGAACTCCACTTCGATCCGGCGACGCGGCGCTGGCCGGCCTGGAGGCGCCAGTCACGGTGCGCTTCGACGAATGGGGCGTTCCACACGTACAAGCCAACTCTGTAACCGACATGGCGCGGGCCGTTGGGTATCTGCACGCCAACGACCGGATGACACAGCTCGAACTCGGTCGCAGGCTCGCCTCTGGGCGCCTCGCCGAGGTCGTCGGCGACCTGGCGCTTCCATCCGACCGTTACTTCGTACAACTCGGCATGCGCCGATACGCGCGCGACGGCGTCGCCGAGCTGAGTGGAGCGTCGAAGCAACTTCTCGAGGCCTATGCGGAAGGTGTGAACGCATGGCTGGCGGAGCGCGGTCGCGACCTCCCGCCGGAGCTGCGTGTGTTGCGGGTAACGCCAGCGCCATGGACCGTGCTCGACAGCCTGTACTTCCAACTGCAGATGGCCCACGACCTCTCGTTCTTCCAGGGAAGACCCGAGGAGGACAGGTTCATCGCCCTCCGCGACCTCGGGCGCGAGCGATTTCTCGACCTCGCCGGCATGAGCGCGGAGGACGTCAACGACCCGATCGCCGAACTCGCCGCCGCCCGGCCGCCCTCGCGTGCCGAATCGGGCCAGGCTCAGCAACTGGCCGCAACACCGCTCTTTCCGCCTCTGGAGAGCCCCGGGTCCAACAACTGGGCGCTCGGTGGCTCGTTCACCGCCAGCGGCAACCCCATCGTCGCCAACGACCCCCACCTACCGTTGCGGCTGCCAGCCATCTGGTATCAGGCTTCATTGCACTCGCCGAGCTACTCGGCCTCCGGCATGACACTGCCGGGGTTTCCGTTCGTCATCCTCGGCCAGGGGCAGGATGTCGCCTGGGCGTTCACCAACGTGATGCTCGACGACCACGACGTCTTCTTCGAACGCGCGCGCGACGACCTCAGGCAGGTCCAGCGCGAGGCCGGCTGGCTCGATGTCGTGAGCCATCCCGAGGAGATCGTCCACGGCGACGGGTCGTCCGAGATCGTGACCGTGCGCTTCACCGACGTCGGTGTTCTGCTCCTGCCAGACCCGCAGCGAGATCTTCCGGCACGGTCCCTTGCGTGGACCGGGGCGATCCCCGGCGACCTGCCCGAGTCGGCGATCGCGCTGGCGCGGGCCCGTCGTGTCGAAGACCTCGTCGGTCAGCTCGAGCAGTGGGTGGCGCCGGCCCAGAACCTGGTTGCTGCCGATCGAGGCGGGTCGCTGTTGTTCACGGCCATTGGGCGGGTACCAGAACGGCAGGGCACGACCGGCCGGCTCCCCTCCCCCGCCTGGGATAGCACCGCCCACTGGCTGGGCCTCTACCCGCAGTTTTCGAACCGCACGATGCTGCGACCAAGGGCTGATCGAATCATCACCGCCAACGCCGCCATCGGCGGTGCCGTGGGAGAGGGCCGCAGCGCGCGGCCCAGCGCGGACTTCGACACCGATCACCGCGTCGACAGGATCACTGAAATCCTGAGCGGCCGCTCCGATTGGACCCTCGCGGCGATGGTCGATATCCAGATGGACGTCCGCTCACTCTATGCCGCTCAGTTGATCGCACTGATCGGCCCTGGTCCCTGGCAGGGCGAGGCGGCCCGCGCCTGGGAGCTGCTGTCTGACTGGGACGGAACGATGCGCGGCTCCGGCGCGCCCGCCCTCTTCGCTCTGCTCGAACGAAGTCTGTCGTCGGCGATCTTCGACGAGACCGCCCAACACCAGGTGGGGCGTATCGACTCCCGCAAGCGCCTCCTGCGGGTGATGGGCGAGCGCGCGCGGCTCGACTGGTTTGACCACACCGGCACTGCAGCCGTCGAGACACGCGACGAGATACTGAGTTCGGTGCTGGCTGCGTCCTGGGCCGAAGCCAGCGACCGCTGGGGCCCCGTACCCACCGACTGGGAATACGGTTCCTTGCACCAACTCCATCTCGAGAACCCGCTGGGCCCGGTCCCCTTGCTCGGCGCGCGCTTCAATCGTGGCCCCACGCCCTGGCCCGGCTCGGACACGACCGTCGCAGCCTTCGGTACTTTCTCGGGCCAGGGGTGGGAACGAATCTCCTACGGCCCCTCGATGCGCTGGATCTCCGACCCTACGGACCCTGAGCGCGCGCTGAGCGTCCTGCCGAGCGGTCAATCAGGGCACCCCTACGACCCCCACTATGACGACCAACTGCTCATGTACCGCGACGGTAGGCTCCACGCCGTGCGCTGGAGCGAGGCCGCGGCTGAAGCCGCTGCCATCTCGACGCTGCGTCTGTTGCCCGCCCGTAGCCGGGAAGGCAACGCCCGCGGGCAGACGCGTTAGCAGGGCCTGCTAACCCGTAACAGCCTGCTCGATGCGTTCAGCGGACGCCACGAGCGACTGCGGCAGATGCACGCCGGGGATCTTCGGCGCATCGCGGCGCGTCAGTACCGATCCGCCGACCAGCAACGGCGAGGAAAGCCGGCTGGCCACGATCGAGCGGGCACAGCGATTCATCCGACCCGGACTCGCGCGGCGCGTCCCCACGATGACCAGCGCGTCGGGCTGAAGTTGCTGGGCCGCTTCGATCAAGCACTGGCAGCTCACGGAGCGGCCGACGAAATACACCTTGAGCTCCACCAGCCGCAGGAGGAGGCTCAGTGCGAGGGCAGCGAGGTCGTACTCATCGTCCTCGGCGGCCGCCAGCAGCACGGTGCCGCGCGATTCTTCGACGGGGCCGTGCTTCACCGCCTCGGCGGACAGCAGCGCTCGCACCGTCTCCATCGCATAACGATTGTGTGCCATGGAAATCCGCGCCTCGCCCCAGTCTTGAGCCAGGCGGCGCAAACTGGGGAACACCACTCGCTCCATGGTGGGTGCCCAGCCACTGGAGAAGACGGAGTCGCGCACGATCCGCACCATCCAGCCCTCGTCCAACTCGTGGGCCTTCTGCACGAAAAGGTCAACGAGCGGGTTTGCGCGCTGCGGTGTAACGGGCTCCGGCCTTTCCTCGCCGCTCTCGTTGCTAGCGGCGTCGGCAGCCTCAGCGGCTCCCATGCCCGAGTCGATCAGCGCGGCCATGCGACGGATGACGTAGAGGTCCTCGTCGTTGAACTTGCGATGACCGCTGGCGGAGCGGTTCGGCTGAGGTATCCCGTAGCGCCGTTCCCAGGTCCTGAGTCGCCCTTCGGTGACCCCGGTGGCCATCGCAGCGGCCTTGATTGAGTACTGCATGGGTCAAAATATATTTCTTATCCAAAAGTTGTGCAACGGGGTTGTTTTCTTGTGCACAAGTTTTGTATAACTACGCCATCGACTTTGAATAACAACCGAACAAGCGAGTAAGAGCAATGGCAACCGCAACACAAGAGTTCTTTGAGCTCTACACCGACGTAGAAATCCCGGGCCGCGTGACGGAGAGCATCGAGCAGCATGACGTCGAATCGTGCCGCCAGATGTACCTGTCGATCATCGAACTGGCCGTCAACGACTACCGCTTCCTGCAGCGCATGGCTGGCCAGGAGCGCAAGTCGCGCTACGACCGCAAGAAGCTGCGCCAGATGACCGAGGATGGAGACCCTCGGGAGTTCTTCAACAGCAGCTGGTTCGAAGAGGTCTGCAACTACGTTGGCGTCACGCCTCAGCTCATCCGCGAGAACCTCGAGAACGAGGACGCTGCTCTCGCGCAGGAGTTGGTAGCTTAGGCCACCGTGGCCGCTCTCCGCGAAAAGGCCCCGCCGGGTTATCCCGGCGGGGCCTTTTCAATTCTGGCGCGCGACCGTCCGTTGCTCAGGCTCCCAGCAACAGCTCCTCGATGAGCGCCAACGCGCGCTCGTCCCCCGTCTGCCCGAGCCAGAACAGCGCCTGCTTGCGCACCTCCGGATTCGGATTCTCACGCACTATTTCGATAAGCAACGGTACGCCCCGGTCAGTGGGCAACTGGCTCAGGGCGAACACGGCATGCCGCTTGACCTCCGTATCCGGGTCCTCGAGAGCTTCCTGGATAGCCGCGACGGCCCGTTCGCCCGCGAGGTGCGCCAACCACATCAACGCGGAACGCCGCACCTGGCCAGAACCGTCCTCGCGAGCGGCACCGATCAACAACTCCACGGATCCCGGCTGCTCGGACACGTAGGCCGCGAATACGGCACGATCTCTGATCGCCTTGTCGGGCGAATCGTTCACGAGGCTCACGAGCGTCGGCCACGCCTCCTCACCGCGCGCGGCACCCAGCCAGAAGATCGCCTGCTCGCGCAGTTTCCGCGGGTGCCGCCCGGTCGCCCAGTTCTCGAGACGCACGAACGCCTCGTTGCCGGCGTGCATCGCCAACGACGAGAGCGCCCCCTCGGTGAGGTTCTTGGACCGCTGTGTCGATCGCGCCCAGTCGTTTACGATCGCGGCAAGCCACTGGACGCTCGCAACACTGTCTACATCCCTCAGCCAGGCGACCTCAGCGCCTCCAGCGTCGATCACGCAAGAGGCAGAGAAGGTTCGAATTCGGCCCAACTCGCCGCCCTCGAAGCGCGCCAGCACGTGGACTTCTACGCGACTCTCGAGTGCCACGTCGAGGCCGTGATCTGTAGTCATGTTCGCCATGTAGGCACCGCGCCGGCCGAGCCGACACACATTACTCACATGGTTACCCTCGTCGTCCTGCTCGTAGCAGCACATGCCGCCGTCGGCCTGCACTGCCGGCACGGCGTACCCGACCCACACCACCCCCGCGGTGCCGGCCGCGGCACGCACGGCAGCGGCGAGGTCGCCGTCCACCGTACGCTGTTCGAGCCGTGCGTTCTGGATTCCGCGCGCCCCCAGGCCCACGTCCTGGGCCGTCGCCACAGTGCCCGCCATTGCGATGCCCAGTACCTGAATCGCGACCAGACGCCGCATGTGCTTCGGCAACATTGGCCTACTGCTCGATGATGCGGATGAGGAAGTCGATTGCCTCTTCGTCGTCCGTCATCGACAGCGCCTGCACGATCCGGCGCTGAAGCTCCTGATCGTCAGTCTCTTCGTAGAGTGCGATCAGCGTGCTCGTGTCGCCGCGCATCCAGAACGCGTTCAGGATCGCCTCACGAATCTCCATATCCTCATTGGCCCGATACAGCTCGAGCAGCGCTGCCGACATGTCTACCGTCTCGCCGTCGGACTCTCCGTCGCCATGCCCACCACCCATCATGCCCAGGGCGCGAATCGCCGCGCGGCGCAGGCGGATGTCGGACTCCGTGCGCGCCACCTGGAGCAGTCGGGCATGGTCGCCGGCCATAAAGACCGTCTGCAGGATCGCCTCGCGCACCTCTACCGAGCCCTCGCCCTCGTACAGCTCCCACAGTTCATCAGCACCGCCCACCATGGCCAGGTGCCGGATCGCGGCAACTCGCAACTCATGAACAGGCTCGTTCTTGGCAATCTCGTAGAGGCGTTCGGTGCTGCCACCCATCATGTAGCCGGCGATGATCGCCTCCTTCACCTCGACATCGGTGGCCTCTCGATAGATCTCCTCCATGAGCGCCATGGTTTCAGCACCTCCGAACATCCCGAGGTGACGCATGGCGTAGATGCGCATTTCAGGATCGGAGTCGTTGCGCACCACCTCGGCAATCAGCGGGAGTGCCTCGTCGGCATGGCCCTGCATCAGCACGAACAGAGCACGCTTGCGTATTTCGATGTCCTCGTCGCTACGGATCATCCGTTCGAGTAGCGGCACCGCGCGTTCGGCATCAACGTGCATCAGCGCGTTGAGCGCGTACACGCGCATGTCTTCGGCCGCGTCCTCGTCGGCACGAGGTGCGCGTTGACTACGACCGCGGCCGACGCTGCGGCCCGCACGAGGAGCGTCCCGCACGTCGCCGCGGGCGCCGCGAATCTCGGCGACCAGGTGGTCGGCATCGTCCAGCCAGGCGCTCTCGGGGAACTCCCTGCGCAGGACGCCAATCGTGTTGATGGCGCCTCCGCCATCACCCTGACGCTGCTGGGCATAGGCGACCCAGTACAGGGCCGCATCGGCACGGTCGCCCTTCTGGTTGGCGATGTCCGTGAACAGGTCAATCGCACGAGCATAGTCGCCGCGGTCGAGAGCGACCGTGGCCGTGTCATAGGCGGCGTCCACCTGCGCCGAGACTGGGGGCCTGGGCGCCGAGGGCGCCGGTGACGGCACGCCGGCCCTCTGCTGAGCCTCCAGTGGCAGTACCATCGCAATGCCGAGCATCAGGATTCCAGTCCGCAAAGTTCGTTTCGTCCACATGTCTTGTCTCCTCATAGTGTTTCTCCACCGACGTCCGCGGTCGCGGCACGACGGGTCTGTCCTTCGATCACACTTACCTTGAACAGCAGATCGCCCGAGGCGATCCGCTCACGCAGCCAGTCGAGTTCCTCGCCTGGCACCTCCCCCGAGGTTCGCGCGACCTCGAGGAGAACTCGTTCCAGATCGCCCAGCACATCCGCAACGGCGGCCTGGCCGTGCAACCGCGCGGTCTGGCGATAGAGCCGGTTGTTAGCCAGCAATGTCTGGGCGCGCTGTTGCTGCGCCGAAATGTCCACACTTTCCCCGTCCTCCGCGTTCACCAACTCGACCAGCACCATGCGGGCGCTCTCGAGGTGGTCGCCGACGGCGACGAAGAGAATCCGGTCGCCGCCGCCAGGTGCGCTTCCCTCCGGCACGATCTCGGTGCCTGGAGGGGCGCTGTACAGGCCGACCATGAATGCCACCAACAGCATCGCCGCGAGCGCGCCGACGCCGGCCATCCGTCGCAGAGTCCAGAATGGGATCACGGTCGCCAGCTGAGGCTCGTCCAGCGTCGCCTGGCTCGTCTGCGGCAGATGCCGCTGTTGCCGCTCCCAGATGCGCGCCTCGAAACCAGCGTCGGGCTCGGGCACCTCCAACTCAGAGGTGGCGGCCAGAAGGCGCTCAATCTCGATCACCTGCGCACGACACTCAGCGCATTCGGCCAAGTGAGTGCGAACCCCCTCGGCATCATGGCTGTCGCCGAGCACATGCATGACCATCTCCTGCTCGTCAGGGTGTTTCATGACATCTCGCTCGCAAACGGCGCGAGTTCACGCCGCATTTTTTGGACTGCTCTGAAAATCGCGTTCTTGACGGCGTTGCTCTGCATATCGAGTGCTTCGCCGATCTCCTTGATTGACATCCCCTGGAGATGCCGCAGTGTGAAGGCCGCGCGTTCACCGGGCGTGAGCCTTCCGAGCGCCGCAGACACGCGGTCGGACACCTGTATGCCCTGAGCTTCGCGCTCCGGCCCCGGTGCGCCCGTCGGGAATGGCAGCAACTGCCCGTCATCGCCTTCCAGCACGGCCTCGCGGGTGGCGTGACGTTGGCGCTTCCTCGCCACATCCATCGCCGAGTTAGCGGCCACCCGGTACAGCCACGTCGTGAACCGGGCCCGCTCTTCGAAACTATCCAGCTTCTTGAACACCTTCAGGAAAGTCTCCTGCACCGCCTCCTCCGCATCCGCCGGATTGCCGACGATGCGGTAGGCCACGTTGAACACACTTCGGCTGTGCTGCTCTACGAGCATGCGGAAGGCCTCTTCTTCTCCCGCCTGTGCGCGGGCGATGATTTCGGGAAGGTTTTCGTTCATGTCTACAAGCTAGGACGATCCGTCAGCGCCAGCGGTTAGCCGGCCAGTAGCAGTATTCCGACGGAATTCGTCACGGGCTTCCAGGTAGCGGGATGAAACTTCCGTCCGCATTTCGACGTCTTCTAGATCCAGCAGCGAAACTTGAGGCTGCTAGGCAGCGTAGAAGCAATTAGGCAGGGTGTTCCCATCAACTACAGTGACCACGCGGAGGCCACTATGAATCGCAAGTTTCTCTCTCTCGCTATTGGCGCGGCAATGCTCCTGTCCATCGGCGCGACCGCTCAGGCGCAGACCGCTGGCTGGATCCACGTTCGTGTCACGGAAGACGAAGGCACCAGCGTCAACGTCAACCTGCCGATGTCGCTCATCTCTGTGGCGATGGAGCTCGCTCAGAAACACGCCTTCGACGGCGACATGGACTTTGGCGACGAGTTTGACGGCCACGTCCGCTTCGGCCACGGCAACGACTTCGAGGTCGAGGACGTACGCCGCATGTGGGCAGAACTCCGCGACGCGGGCGATGCTGACTACGTCCAGGTGGAAGATGGCGACGAGAATGTCAACATCTACCGTCGCGACGACACCGTCTATATCGAGGTCGATGAAGATGGCGAGGACAAGATCCGCCTGCAGGTTCCGTTCTCGGTAGTCGACGTTCTGCTGGAAGGTGACGGCGACGAGATCAACCTCGTCGGCGCTCTCGAAGAAATGGCCAGCGCCAACAATGGTGAGATCCTCCAGGTCAACGATGGTGAGACCACCGTGCGCATCTGGATCGATGACAACCCCCAGGGCTAAGTAAATGCTGATCAAACTCGCTGCACTGACCATGCTCCCCGTCGCCCTTGTGGGCGGCGTGGTAGCCAACTCCTCGATCATGATCGTGGAGGTGGATAACCCTGACGTTCACATCGTCATCCCGGTTCCGTTGTCGCTCGTCCAGGTGGCCGCGGCATTCGCGCCCGACGAAGCCAAGTACGTCCAGGTCGAGGAGATCGGCGAGTTTCTTCCGTACCTTGATCGATTCATCGACGAGCTTCGCGCAGTCCCGGACGACGTGATGCTGGTCGAGGTCATCGACCACAGCGACCATGTACGCGTCTTCCTGGAAGACGACATGTTGCGAGTCCGGGTGGACGAGCAGCACGGCACTCAGGTCAACGTTCGCGTTCCGCTCGCCTCCGTGGCGGCGATGGTGGACGCGTACGATACGGAGACCGGCACTCTGCGGACCACGCGCCTGATCGGAGCCCTGCGGGCCGCGCCCAGTGGCGACCTGGTGCACGTGGTCGACGGTGACGAGGAAGTCCACATTCGTATGTGGTAGACGAGTCTGGGGGTGCTAGGCCCCGCTTGGGGAGACTGCACCAAGGGTGCTAGGCCCCGCTTGGGGAGACTGCACCAAGGGTGCTACGCTAGTAGCACCCCACGGCTGGGGTATAGAGGGTCCGGAGGACTTCGGTTCTCCGGGCCCTCGTTTTATGCGCTGAGCCCGCACCGTGCGGAGGCAGATCCTGCTAGCAGCCTGCGGTGAAAGTCCGACGTAACCCTTTGGGCGACCCATCGGCCTCTCAGCGCAGGCTGCTAGAGCCGGAAGAGCTTGGTGATCTTGAGGATGATCGAGCGGTCGATCAGCGTCGGGTCTTCGGTCAGCCGCGACTCGTTGTACACGAGGAAGATGTCCGACAAAGGCTCGTAGTTGTAGCGCAGACGTACGTTCGACAGGAACCGGTCGGTGAGGTTGTCGTACTGGAGCAACCCCGACAGGAACAGTCGCGTGTTGAAATCGTAGGTAAGCCGTGTGCTCACCAGCGTAGCCGTGAACTCTCCACCGGCCAGGGTGACGTCGTTGATATTCACCGCCCCCGAAGCGTTGAATCGCGCGCCAAGACGAAAGCCCGCGCTCAGGTCCCAGTTCTTGCGGCGACCGTCCCAGAACGTGCCCCAGGTGTATAGGGCGCGCACCCAGGCTACGCGACTCGGATCCGACTGCGCCTCGAGCTGCACCTCGTCATAGTCGTAGTCCCCCGCCGGAATCACCACGCCCGGAACGATCTCGAACGGCGCGTCGAGCCGCTCGAAGAAACGATTGTGGGCGACCGACAGCTTGTCCCCGCGCTTCAGGAACATGTCGTAGTCCAGGTGTACAAAACGAGACAGCAGACGGTCCTCGCGGTCCGTAAGGTAGCTGAACGTGAGGTGCGGTCCGAGGTTACGTATCCACTTCGAATCCGGGTAATAGGGCGTCCAGAACGCGTTGGCGTTGTAAGAACGAAGCCCGGTGCGATTCACGAAACCTAGTTCCGGATTGAAGCCGTCGCCGACATCCATGGCTGCGGCGGTCACCTGCCACTCCGGACTCGCCCAGTTCGCCGAGATGGCGCCCGCCCACTCCGAATCAGCCTCGATACCTGGCGTTGTGGTCTTCATGACCCAGCCGTCGACAGTGGCCTGATCGTTGATCGCCCAGCGACCGTCGAAGCCCAGGGTGCGGTTGTAGTCGGAACCACTGGCCTGGCGGTTAGTGAGCAACGCTCCGATGCTGGACCGACTCCCAACGTCGCGACGAACACGCAGCACACTGTGGTTCTCACTGGACAGGCCCAGATCGTCGACCTTGCGCGTCTGCATGGTCAGGCCGCCGAGATTCCACCCTCCGGACTTACCGGTCAGCCGCGCGCCAGCCAGGATCGGGACTTCCTCGCCGTCGAAGACGCCGATCCGTCGAGAGTGGAAACCGATGACGCGGGGCCCCCGCCGGCCGGAGGCCGATCCGAACTGGAATAGACCAGCGTTCTCGAGAAAGAACTCGCGCTTCTCGGGGAAGAACAGCGGGAACCTCGTGAGGTTAATCTGCACATCGTCCGCCTCAACCTGGGCAAAGTCGGTGTTGACGGTGCCATCGAAGGTCCAGTTCGGCGTGATCGACCACTTGATATCGCCGCCGACGTCGCCACCCCATTCGGTGGTATGCGATTCGTAGGGCATCGACTCCGGGCCCGACGGAAGCTGACCGAAGTCGCCCAGCGCATAGGGCTTCACCTGTACCGTGCGCGGTCGCCCCATACGCCCCATGCCAGCGAGCATGCCTGAGAGTGACAGGCGCGTGGCGTTGAACTGCCGCGACACCGGCGCCCAGTAGGCCGACTCCGTCTTGCGACGGATCTGGCGCCGAAAGTTGATGCCCCACGCATCCGTCGAGGAGCGGTCGAAACGCAGAGCCCAGAACGGGATCGCGATCTCGACCGACCATCCTTCATCGGTCATCCGGCCCGCCGCGTACCAGACGGCGTCCCAATCGTCGTTGAACGTAGAGCCGACACCGCCCCCTGGTCCGCTGGTGCCCCCCTCTCCGATGATCTGGGCGTCAAACAATGCGCCGTGAGCGTTGGTCTCGAAGAAGAACCCATTGCGGTGGTCGTGAAAGGTGTCCAGCGTTACAGCAAACGCGTCGTTGTCGTTGTGACTCTCGTCACGACGCAGCACTGTGGCCACCATCTGATCCGGTTGGCTATCCCACATCATCGCCGAGATATACAGGTACTCGGCGTCATAGAGCACACGCACCTCAGTACGCTCTGTAGACGGAGCCCCCTCGTTCGGCTGAGACTGCGTGAACTCCGTGATCGGCTGCGCCTGCTGCCACGCCGGATCGTCGAGATGTCCGTCGATCTCAGGCGGTGAGGTCGTGAATACCGCGGGCAGGACATAGTCGCGATCGGCGTCGGTGGTCGCATGCAGGGCGATGAGGTCGGCCAGCCGCACAGGATCGCCCTGCGGCGCGCTCTGGGCCTGTTGCGCGACGGCCATGCCAGGCGCCACCAGCAGCAGCGCCATGAACACACACGACGACCGGGCGGCAGAATTCGAGAGTCGGAACATCAGGCGGACCTTCAAGATCGCAGAGCACGGGGCGATCAGCGGAAAGGTACCGCAAAGCGGCGAGGCAGGTTGCCCGTGGGACCACCTGCCTCGCCAGAGCACCCGTCGCGGCTACTGCACGTTCCTGTTCAGCACGTCGAGCCGCGCCTGTATCGTGCCGTCGACCGAGACCACGACCAATTGGGGCTTCCCTGCGACCGCGCGACCCAGCAACACGGCCTCGTCCCGGCTTCCCTTCAGTATCTCGATGGCGAGCACCTCCGGTTCGAAGTAGCGCGCATCGAACGCCTCCGTAACGCCGAGGATATTGCCGATCTGATCGAGGAAGAGAACCTCGATTGCTCGCGACGCCTGTGTGAGCAGGAGTGCCAGTTCATCCCCGTTGCTAGCATCTCCGTCGTAGTTGCCCGCCGCCAACGCCGCCAGTTGCTGATGGGCCCCGAGCTTGCCCGAGCCCTCGAGCCTCGCCTTCTTCCGGGCCAGCGAGAACAACCGGTACTGCGGCCGCTCGCCAACCGCGTAGCTGGACAGCAGCCGGTACAGGCTGCCGTTGCGGCTGGTGCCCGCCGCCTTCACCGCGAGCCAGGCGAGGTTCGTCGATCCCTCGGGTGTGACGGGGCCCTGGAGGAGCGGCGTCCCGTCACCCCGGAACAGGCGCGCTGTGCCGCGTCCGAGATCGGCGTCGTACAGGCCCGCGAACACCTCCGCTCCGGGCGTATCGTCGCGGAAGTCGTTCAACAGCCAAGTGGCACCCTGGAGAGACCCGCCGGCAACCTCGACCTCGCCGGCGCTGCCAGACTCCGGATCGACGACCTGGAACCTCGCCCCCTTGCCGTGCACGCTGGCGTAGCCGACAAACACCTCCTGATCGCCGTCGCCATCGAGATCCGCCGCGCGGAAGACATGCGCTGCGGTGTTGGCGGGAGCAACCAGGTAGCTGCCGACCTGATTGAAGCGCCCGCGCGCCACGTCGCTTCCGGCGTGTCCGTACTTCCAGATCTGGACGGTACCCGAGCCATCCTTGTTCACGATACCGAGCGCCAGGTAGCTGCTGTCACCACGACGGAGCACCATCGGGGTCACCGACCCAGCACCGGTCGTGCCTGCCGACGCGTCGCCACGCGGCTCCCCCGAGGCGCCCCGTACGAACATCTGCGGTGTCCCGGACCCGTCGACGCCGGCAATGACCACCTCATCGACACCATCGCCATCGAGATCGCCGGTGGCAACAGCGGCGGCACCGCTCAACTCAGGCATCGCCATGCCCCAGGAGCGATCGCCATCGCCTGCGTAGGACTGCACCAGCATCCCCCGACGGCGGGCGTCCTGCTCGTTGCCGAGCACTGCCACTGCGGCCGTTGCGCCCCCTCGCGGTGACGCCGGTGGCGGCACCTGATAGTAGCGGGTGGTCGGCGGCGCAGTGCCGGCCTGCTCGACACGAACAAACGCTGTCGGCAGCGGCGTCCCGCTGCCCCAGAAAGTCATGCCGTTGACGCGAAAATTGGTGTCCGGATTCGCCTTGACCGCAAGAGTAATCTCCGTGGTGCCAGCGGGCCCGGACACCGCCTTCGTGGGAAGGAACACGCCGCCGGCCCCGATGCCGGTGCCAACGCTCTTGAGCGCCCACTCGCCCGAACTGATGACTGTCAGGGTGAACGAACTCTTGCCCTTCGGTAGCAGCAACCGCGACGGCGTAATAACGAGGCTTCCCGTCGCTTGCCCGGCGCCCTGGGCGACCGCGATCGTCTTGGCGAAACCGTCATCACCGGTGAACGTAAGCGTGGCGGTGCGGCCGGCACCGCTGTCGTTCCTGTCAACCTTCATCGCAACGTTGTTGGGCCCCGTACCGAACGCGGTCGCGGAGCTGACGCCATCCACGACATAGTTCACCCACCTCGCCGAGCTGGTGGCCTGCCATTCGCAATCGCTGCTCGTGGCAACGCTAATCGTCTTGGTCGTTGATGCCTTGCCCGCGCCAATCGATGCCGGGTCGATGAGGTAGCCACAGGTGAGCGCCGCCTCGTTGGCGAACAGGTACGCTGCACCGCCCGGTGCGTCGACGAACGCCGCCACCAGGGCGTAGGCGCCCTGGATCGCTACATCGTTGCCAAACGCCTCCAGTGCAGCTCCGTCATTCTTGGCTATGAGCTTGTCGATCTGTTTCCAGCTGTCGGCCTTCGCAGCTCGCGCGAAACCGCTATCGCGCTCGAACACGTACGCGGAGCCGGAGTCGGCACCCTTGTCGTCGTCGTCATCCGAGCCGACGATGGCGAGCGCACCGTCGATCGCCACGGAGGCGCCGAAGTTATCCAGCCCGGCGCCATCCTCAGCGGTGAGCTTGCCGTCCTGGGTCCAGGTCGCCTTGCCACTCTGGCGAACGCTGGTGGAGAACACATAGGCCGCGCCTTCCATTGGGCCACCCCAGGTGGCGAACGGTGCCCCCGCGATGACCAGGTTGCCGGAGATGTCCACGTCCGTGCCCACCTCGTCCCCGGCAAGCGTGTCCGAACCCACGAGCTTAGCCTCCTGGGTCCAGCTTCCGCCCGAGAATACGTACGCCGCACCCTTGTTGCTGTCGTTGCCGGACGCGCCAACGACGATACGACCGCCGTCGATCGCCGCTGAGATCCCGAACATGTCGCCGTTGCCGGCGTCGCCGGCTACGATCTTCGCGTCCTGCGCCCACGTGGCCTTGGCACCCATCCGCGCGCTACGACTGAGGACATAGGCCGCACCGTCCTCGCCAAAGCCGCTCAGGTCATGATTCGGCGCCCCCACCACGATCGTATTGCCGTCGATGTCGACCGAGAACCCGAAGTTGTCGCTGGTACCGCTGTCCGACCCGGCGAGCTTGGTGCCCGAGTCCCACTTGGCGCCGCTGCGCTCGAACACATAGATCGCACCCTTGATGCTGTTGGTGAACACCGCACCAACCACGAGCCTGTCGCCCGAGATGGCAACGGACGTGCCGAACGCGTCGCCAACCGTGCCGTCCGCGGCAACCAGCTTCGCCTGCTGGGTGACGTTGCCATCGGCATCGAAGGTAAAGACATAGACCGCCTCAGCGCCAGTATCCCCGACCACGATCGTGTCGCCATCGAAGTCGACGGAGTCACCGAAGAGCGCCCCGGCCCCGGTGTCCTTGCCGACGAAGCGCTGGAGTTCCGTGTAGACACTCAGGACATCGGCCGCCGCCAAAGCTCGAGCTGCCCCGACGGTCATCGAGACGCTCTGCAGCACCAAGAGAGCAATCAGACTCAGCGTGCAGGCAACGCTGTTACGCATTGGATCCTCCGTTTCTTGCGGACCCTGGAGCGGGTTCGCTGGTGCCGCCCACCGGAAGATCGACGGCCCTCTACCTGAAGAAACGGCGTAATCGGCAAAAACCCTTCACGCGCCGCGCCGATCTGCGAGAATCGCCGGCACATGGGCATCTGGATCGCGTTCATCGGCTACTCGGCACTGGCCATCTGGCTTGGCTCCCGCGCGGCGCGCCAAGCCGGCGACGCGGCGAGTTCCCCACAGTTCTGGACGGCCGGGCGAGAACTCTCAGGTCTCGAGGTCGGCGTCTCGCTCTCGGCGGGGTTCCTGTCGATCTCCTGGTCCTGCGTCTATGCCGTGCAGCTCTTCTACTGGTACGGCCTGGGCGCGCTCTGGCTGATGACCATTCCGTGGCTGTTCGCGCTCGCTGGAATCTACTGGCTCTCGCGCCGCTACCATGCGCTCGATGCCTTCAGCCAACCGGAGATGGTCGGGCAGCGTTTCGGGCGCAGCGCACGCCGAACGGTCGCGCTTGCCCTCGCCTTCGTGTTTCTCGCGTGGGCGGGGGCGGAGATCTACGTGGCCGCCAACCTGCTCGCGCCGCAGATGGCCGCGCCGCGGTGGGCACTGGTGTTGCTGATCACATCGGTCGTCGGCATCTACTCGGTCCTGGGGGGATTCCGCGCGGTGGTCGATACCGACAAGCTGCAGTATGGAGTCGTAGCGATGTACATCCTCGCGATGGCCTGGCTAGCCCAGCGTGGACTCGTCGCGGCGGGCGGCGGTGCTCCGGGAGCCGACCCCGACATCAGCGGCGCGCGGCTGCTACTCGAGTTGCCGCTGAACGGTGCCAGGTCCGGGCTCCCCTGGAGCCATCTCCTCGGCGGTGGCGTTGCCACGATTGTGCTCACCTTCGTGGCCTATCTTCCAGGCTGGCTCTTCGAGACCGACCTCTGGCTGCGCGTGCAGGCTGCCCGCGACGCGCAGGCCGCACGCCGGGGAGTGCTGTTCGCGGCCGCCAACTCGGTGCTCTTCATCGGCATCCTGCCGGCGTTCATCGGCATTTCCGCGTTGGCATTGTTCCCGATGGAGAACGGCTCCTTCCCCGCCTCGATCGGCAACGAAGCCGACGGTGTCTTCGCGGCCCTCGTCGTCCACTTCGCGCCGGCGTGGCTCGCCGTGCTCGTTGCGGTCGGCCTGGTGGCCGCGGCCATGAGCACAATCGACACGTGCGCGAACGTAGTGGCCCTCTCCGTTGCCTACGACATGCTGGGTGTCCACGACCGAAGCGCCGCCGAGGCCACGGTGATCTCACGCCGCGTGACCCTTGCCGCTCTCGGTGGCGCAGCACTGTTCGCGCTTGGTACCGAGTCGCTCTGGGACATCTTCTATCTTTCGTCGGGAGTGCTCACCACCGCCGTCGCTTTCCCGGTAGCTGCTGTCTTCCTGCCCTGGGCCACCACCAGGATGGTCACGTGGTCGGCGGCCGCCGGGTTCGCTGGCACCGTGGCAGCCTACTTTCTCGAGGCGTACGGCCCCCTGACGGCACTGGAGCCGGCCTGGGTGGCCGGCTCCGGGCTCGGATTCATACTCTGGGGTTCGCTGGCCGCCGTTGCAGGCGCCCTGACGGGGCGGCTAGCAGCCCGGTAGCCATACCGTGTCGCCCTCAGTTCGTCGGCTTGAGGAACTTCAGCAGCATACGGTCCGTGTGATACCGGGTCTTGCCCTCGACCATGTAGACCGAATAGTCATCGTCGTCGCGGCGCAGGATGTCGGATTCGCCTACGTACTCGAATCCAGCCGCTTCGAAGTCTTCGATCACCGTCTGCTCACCGACCCGATGCGAGTCCATGTTGTGACCTGCAGGCTCGTTCAGCCGCACCTCGACCACGCCGACGACCCCGCCGGGGGCCATAGCGCGGTGGAGCTCTGCCAATTGGGCCGGCACATCCGGGAACAGGTGATAGGCACGAACAGCAATCACCGCGTTAACGCTGCCATCGTCGATCTCGGCGACATCTCCCACAAAGGCGAAGTTGTAGTCGGAAAGATCGCCACCGATAGCACGTTCCTGGAAGTCCTCGCTCCCGCGCTCGACCACGACGGTTCCGGCCGCGCCAACCAGATGGGCTAGCCGCTCGGCGTTGTAGCCGCCGCCCGCCATAAGATCGACCACCGTGTCGCCCTCGTTGATACCGAGGAACGCATACACCTCGTCGGGCTTCGAGTAGCCGTCGCGCTCGTCACCCTCCATCGCGTGCTCGTGATCCGCACCCTCTTCCGCGTCCGCATCGCCGCCGTCAGTATCGGCTTCCGCGACAGGTTCTTCGAGCGCGTCGTCATACGACGAGCATCCGAACCCAACAACAGCAACGAACATGACGGCGAAGACGAGCAAACGGTGGCGCATGGAACCTCCTGAATGGAATCCGGTGACAATCTGAGAGCGTCCCGAACTGTAGCCGCGCCACGCGCCGCATACAAGGTCATGCGGAGGCCGTCCGGCCCGGACCGAAACGCTCCGCAGCAAGGCGCTTCACGCCACCCAGATCCACCTTGCCCGTACCGAGAACGGGAATCGCGTCGACCTGCAGGAAATCGTCGCGGCGTGGGACGAAGATGTTTGGCAGCCCTTGCGCCGCGAGCCCTTCAAGTACAGCCGGTATCTCCTCGGGAACAACCGTGGTGATTACGACGACCCGCTCGCCCTTCCTGTCATCCTCGACCGAGGTGACAGCGAATGCGCGCTCATCGCCCCCATAACTACACTCGAGGGCGTTCTCAATCACTCCGTGCGGCACCATCTCACCGCCGATCTTGGAGAAGCGCGAGTACCGGTCGGTAATCCGGAGGAAGCCGTCCTCGTCGAATACCCCGATGTCGCCCGTGACGTACCAACCCTCGTGGAAGGCGGCTTCCGTCAGATCCGGCCGATCGAGGTAACCCTCCATGACATTCGGGCCGCGCACAATAATCATGCCTTCTTCACCTGGCGGCAGAACCTCGTACGTCTCCGGGTCGACGGTGCGCACGGCAACGCCGGGCAGAACCTGCCCGACCGTACCGCGGCGCCAACCGGGCTGATAAAGGCCGGGGGCACGAAAGTCAGGCACGTTGACGGCGAGTACGGGAGAGGTCTCCGTTACGCCATACCCTTCCAACGGATCGATGCCGAAATGATCGCGAAACGCGTCGGCAACCGCCTGGCGCATCTTCTCGGCGCCCGCGACCACCAGCCGCAGCGAACCGAACTGCCCCGCCGTTATCCGACGCATGTACAACTGCAACAACGTCGGCGTGGCGAACATGATCGTCGCCCTGTACTTGCGCACTAGCTCGCCGATCGACGTCGCGTCGAGCGGGTTCGGATGGTAGATAGCCGGCACGCCGACACTGACCACCATCCACAATGTGGCCGTGTAACCGAACGAATGGAAGAACGGCAGCATGCCCATCATGCGGTCGCGCGTGCTGATCGGCACGATCTGCAGACAGGCGCGGAGATTCGCGTCGACGTTGAAATGCGTAAGCGGGACGCCCTTGGGCTCCCCGGTGCTGCCCGACGAGAAGATGATGGTCACCACGTCCGTGGCGCGCACGGGTTCGACCGCTCCGCATGACCGCTCCAGCGCCCGCACCGGCGCGAGCAGCGCTAGGAGCGTCGCGACGATGCGGCTGCCAGCGCCAATCTCCTTGGCCAGTTCCTCGAGGAAGATGGGCTCAACCCCATCTGGGAGTTCCAATTCCGCCTTGGCCACGAACACCGCGCTCGTCACCACCGTCTTCAAGCCTGCCTGACCCGCGGCCGCTTCCATGCCCCGCTTGCCCGTGGTGAAATTCAGGTTCACGGCCACGCGGCCTGCCAGCGTCGTCGCGATGTTCATGAGTGCGCCGACAACG
>JAJCXT010000027.1 GCA_029263295.1 Acidobacteriota bacterium
TGCACGCACATGCCCAGGTAGCCGACGTTGTTGAAGAAGATCACCTGCGCGGCTACGTCGGGCGTACTGGGTTCGCACAACAGCGCCCCGACCATCGCATCTAAACCACGGGGCTCGTTAACCAGCGACGCGCGAAAATCATCGTGCGCCTCTCGCAGGCACGCCAACCGTTCGACAGCCGTCCCCTCCCCGAGGTCCGGGCCACCGTTCATCACCACACGAGTCGGCTCGCCGCCGGTGTGCGAATCGATCACGTGGACACGTTGTGTCACATCTGCGCTCCACTGCTGTCGGACAGCAGGACGAACTCCAACTCGCCACCGCCTGTATTGCGATACTCGACAGCGGCCTGAGGTCCGTATGTGATGTGGTCACCGGCAGCGAGGGCGACCTCGTCGTCGCCGATCCGCAGCGCTAGCTCGCCGCGCGCCACCACCACGTGCTCGAGAACCCCCGGTCGATTCGCGGGCATCGCCCCGGAGCTGACCCCCTGCGGCAGGATGTAGGTTGCCACCTCTAGCGCACCATGCGTCAACGAGGTCGAAACTCCGTGTCGCGCGATACCCGTTTCGGGGTCAATCAACGTGCGCCGGTCTCGGGCCCGCACGAGTGTGGTGGGAGCACCTGGCTCGTCGAGCAGCTCGGTCAGCGAGCAGCCCAGTGCCCGAGCGATCTGCCAGGCAAGCTTCACGGTCGGATTCTTCACCGAGCGCTCAACCTCGGACAGCATGGCCGCGGACACACCGCTGCGCTGCGCCAGCCCATCGAGCGTGAGCCCCTGCCGCTGGCGCCGGGCCCTGATCTGGCCGCCGATATCGGGTCCCTGCTGCGTCATAGCGACGAAATTACGCTATAGCGAAACGACCGTCAATCGCAGGGAGCCGCAAGCACCTGAGTCCGAGGTCCCCAACCAATGGAGGCGGCGGGAATTGAACCCGAATAGCGCAATCCCGATAACTACTTGATGGCAAACGACTTTCGGAGCGAGTGTTGGAAGAATCGAAACTTGCCGCCTCCATTTGACTGCCCTGGAGTCCCCTCAGACCAACGCCGTGATGACCTGGAACCGTGGGCTCAGGGGCCTAGCAGCTGAGCGAGGTTCTCCCTCAGCGTTGCCATCGTGTAGGGCTTCTGGATGAATCCGGCCAAGCCCTTTCCGGTGAAGCGCTGGGTGGCATCCTGCATGCCGTAGCCACTGCAGAGGATGACGTCGACGCCGGGCTGGATGCGACACAGCTCGCGAAAGGTCTCTTCTCCGTCCATGTGTGGCATGGTCAGGTCGAGCAGAACGCAGACGATCTCTGTGCGGTGCTCGCGAAACACCTCCACTGCCTCCCGGCCGTCGGCCGCCGTCAGAGCGGTGAAGCCCATGCGCTCGACCATTTGTCTTCCCACGGCACGAACCGTCTCCTCGTCGTCGACGATCAGAACGGTTCCCTGCCCTTGCCATGCCGTCTCCTCGTGCTCGCGTCTCCCCCCCGTTAGCTCGGCGCCGTCCTCGGCCAGCTCGTTCGCAGGAAAGAGGATCCTGAACGTCGTGCCCTTGCCGACCTCGCTGGAGATCTTGATCGCACCCTTGTGACCGCGCAGGATGCCGTGCGTTGCTGACATGCCCATCCCACGCCCAGTGAACTTGGTGGTGAAGAATGGATCGAAGATCTTCTCGATAGTTTCCGCGTCCATGCCGCAGCCTGTGTCGTCTACGTCGAGGTAGACGTAGACTCCCTCGGCGAGGGGTCCGTCAAATCCGACGATCACGCTGCGTTCGAGCCCCGTGAGAAAAGAACGGTCGCAGGACAGGGCGCCGGTCGAGAGCGTGATGACGCCGCTCCGACCGCCGATCGCCTCCGAGGCGTTGATGATCAGGTTCATGATGATCTGGCGAATCTGCGTGCCGTCGCCGTCAAAGGTGGGCAGGTTGTCGGCGAAGTCGTACTTGAGCACAACCTTCTTCGAGATGGAGGCATCGAGAAGATGGACCGTTTCCTTGACGAACTCACCCAGGTCGATCGGTTCGATGGTCAACCGGCCTTTGCCCGAGTAGGCCAGCATTTGGTTGGCCAATCCGGCGGCACGCCTGGATGCCTCTTCAATTTCCTGGAGGTTGCCACGGGCCGAGGAGTCGGGGGGGAGTTCGTCTAGAGCCAGGTCTGCGTTGCCCAGGATGGCCGCCAGGATGTTGTTGAAGTCGTGCGCGATACCACCGGCCAACACGCCTAGACTCTCGAGTCTCTGGGCCTGCTGGACTTGCCGTTCGAGACCAAGTTTCTCTTCCTCGGCCAGCTTGTGCTCGGTCATGTCCAGCCAGACGGTATGGAGTAGTGTCTCCTCATCCTGCGGGATAGCGGTGAGAGAGACTTCGACAGGGAACACCTCCCCATCTCGACGCTTATGATCCCATTCGAAGCGATGAGTTCCCCTGGTTAGGGCGATGTCCATCATCTCCATCGCTTTGTCATACGATGTCCTGCCATCGGGCTGGAACTCTGGAGACAGCTCCGAGGGGTGGGTGTTGAGCAGATCCTCTTTGCGCTCGCACTTCAGCATGTTCGCTGCGGCGGCGTTGCAGTCGACGAACTTGTAGTCGCGAATCATTAACATCGCATCCACCGAGCGCTCGAAGAACGTGCGGTACTTTGACTCGCTTCTGCCCAGCGCCTCCTCGGCGAGCTTGCGCTCGGTGATGTCGTGGATCGAACCCACCAGAAGGTGGTTCCCGGAATCGACGATGCGCGCTTTGCTCGTAACGATGCTCCGTACGCCCCTGCCCTGCACCGTGAGGGTCTCTTCGCACACGTGCGGTATGCCAGTATCGAGAACCTCCCTGTCGACAGCGAGAAAACGCGCCCTCTCGTCTGCCGGAACGTGTTCCGCAAGGGTCATACCGATCACCGAGTCGACATCCAGGGCGAAGATATCGCAGAAGGCACGATTCGCGAGGATGACACGATGGTCGGCGTCCTTTACGAATATCGGGTCTCCGACGGTGTCGAGAATATCTCTCAGGCGTCCTTCCAGGAGCGCCTCCGCCCGATGGATGTCTCGGTTGCCCTTGCTCACTTGGAGCCGCCCCGATTCAGTGGACAGGTAGGCGCTTCGGTGCGGAAAGGTGTCCTTCCCCTTCTGCCGAGGGCGCCAGAAGTTCCGCTGCAGTGCGGTGGAGGGGAGCGCAGCGAAAAATGCCGCCTAGGAGAGTTGTACCACGCCCCCGATGGTGGCGCTGTTTCCCTGGATGATGCTGCAGTTGGGTACGCGGTCATGCACTCCGTCGCCCGGACTCTACTCTTGCCGAGGTCTGGTCGGTCGAGCTGACGGGAGTTGTTGCCCGTGTGCTGGGGCTCCGCGAATCCGGGTCTGCGACTCTGCCTGTCGAGGCGCGACCCGAGGCGATCCTGGGACTTGCCAGACTCACCCTGTGGTTCCTTGCCGAACGCGTACGGAGCAGGCGCCTGGAAGAGTGGTGGCCTGGGTACCCCGCCCTCCGTCGTGCGCGCTCAAGTGAGCGCGTTCGAGGGTCGCAGACCGGCTGGAGGTGCCATGAGACAGCACTTCAGTCCAGCCTTCAGCAACAAGCACTGGGCGAGCGCCGAGCGAAGGGCAGGGGTCTATTCACGGGCGGTCCACGGCGACGCCGACGTTACGTACAGCAGCTACTGGAGGCGGTCCCGCTGAACGAAAGCGACCGACGCCACTCTCAAGCGGTGACGGTTGCGTCACGCCGGAATCTCCGCTCCGCCTGCCCTCCGCACCAGCCGACAGGAAACGACCCGCCAGCGGCCCCTAGCGACTCTGGCGCTCTAACTCGTCGTCGATCATCTCGGCGATCATCTCGAACGGCACCGCGCCGCCCACCAACGGCCGGCCGTTGACGAAGATCGCCGGCGTGCCATCAATACCGAGTCGCTGGCCGGCGCTCAGATCGTCCGCAACCCTGTCCGCGAACTTGCCCGTGTCCAGGCACGCGTCGAACGCCGCCTGATCCAGGCCCAAACGACCTGCCTTCCGCTTGAGGTCTCCCTCGCTGAGCATCGCCTGCTCGGCGAACATGGCGTCGTGCAGTTCCCAGAAGCGGCCCTGCTCGTTGGCACAGAGCGAAGCCTCTGCCGCCTTCTGTGCGTTGGGGTGAATCTGGCTCAGCGGGAACTGGCGGTAGACGAGGCGAATCTGCCCCGCGTAGGTGTCCTTTATCTGGTCCAACGTCGCTGCGAAGCCGCCGCAGTAAGGGCACTCGAAATCAGAGAACTCGACCAACGTGATCGGGGCATCTGCCGGGCCGAAGACCGGCTGCCCTTCGTTGTCGAAATCAACGCGGTACGGATCGACGATGACATCGACCTCGTGGCCCTCTGCCAGCGTGCCGGTGAACTCCACCATGCGCTCTTCGCGTTCCTCATCCCACAGGAACTGGCGGATCGGTCCGCGCAGCATCTCCAGCGGCCGGCCCTGCAGGCGCCCTTGATTGGCCGCGTACCAGGCCGCGATATCAGCTTCGGTAACGGTGATTTCCGACTCGATCTCGGCGAGCACCATGTCCTCGACCGTCACTCCGCGCGTCGCTGCCTCGGATTCCAGCAGCCGCTGGCGCACCGCCTGCGTCACTCCCGCCTCCAACAGGGCGTACAGCTGGCTACCGTACTGATGTTCGAGCGTCGCGAGTTCATCTCCAACGAAGTCTTCAAGATCAGCACGGGTGATCTCCTCGCCATCAACCACCGCTAGCGGGCCGTCGGGGCGGGTGGAGGACTGCGCGCTACCGGCGGACGACCTGCGCGCCGGGGATTCCTGCGAGGTCACCTCGTCGGCACACCCCACGAGGCCCGCGAGCAAAAGGACCGGAAGCAAGAGGGCCACCAAGCGTCGGGCCGAAAGGGGCGAGAATGCGGACATTGAGAGCTCCGAATTGCGGAAGGAAAGATCCAGCCCTCTAGCTTAGCGGGTCCCCGATGCCGGAGCGCGCCCGCACGGGGTCGTGCGTATGAAGCGATACAGTGGCATAGCCGCGCCGTACTCCCAAAGAGCGAGACGAACTAATGACCTTTCGCCGATTCCTGATCGTCGTCCTTTCCGTCGCACTCGTCGCCCCCGCGGCGGCAATCAATGCCCAGGAATTTGAGCCCGGCGCGTTCAACGGGCTGCGCTATCGCCACGTCGGCCCCATCGGGAACCGGGTGAGCGCGGTGGTCGGCGTACCCGGCGACCCCAACACCTATCTGCTTGGCGCTGCGTCGGGCGGCGTCTTCAAGAGCACCGACGGCGGCATCGACTGGCGCCCTGTTTTCGATGACCAGCCAGTACAGTCGATCGGCTCGCTGGCGATCGCCGCGAGTGACCCCAACGTGGTGTGGGCCGGAACTGGCGAGACCTTCATCCGCAGCAACGTCATCGTTGGCAACGGCGTATACAAGTCGACCGACGGCGGTGAAAGCTGGCGCCACATGGGACTGGACGAGAGTGGCCGCGTCGGCCGGATTGTGATCCACCCGACCAATCCCGACATCGTCTACGTGGCCGCGCTCGGCCACCTGTATGGCCCCCAGGAAGACCGCGGCGTCTACCGCACCATGGACGGCGGCCAGAACTGGGAGCGCGTCCTGTTCGTGGATGAGAACACCGGTGCGGTGGATCTGGTGATGGACGCGGCCAACCCGCGCATCATCTATGCGGCCATGTGGCAGATGGAGATCTGGACCTGGGGTCGGCAGAGCGGAGGCGGCGGCAGCGGCATCTACAAGTCGACCGACAGCGGCTCGACATGGACCGAGTTGACCGGAGGCGGGCGCGGACTGCCCGCCAAGCCACTCGGCAAGATCGGACTGTCGGTGTCGGCCGACAACCCGGCGCGCGTCTACGCCCTGATCGAAACGAGCGCCTTCACAGAATTCGCGGCCACCGATGACGTCGGAGTGCTGTGGAGTTCGGACGATCGTGGCGAGAGCTGGAACCTGATCAGCCGCAACCACGCGCTGACCCAGCGGCCCCTCTACTACACGCGCTCGGCGGTAGCCCCCGACGACCACAACGAGATCCACTTCCTGGCGGTGATGCACACCCGCTCACTGGATGGCGGCGCTTCGGTAGAGCGTATCGGCGTTGGCGGCGACAACCACGACATGTGGATCGATCCGCTCATTCCTGATCGCATGATCGTGGGCCACGATGGCGGCGTCTCCATCTCGAACAATCGTGGCCAGGACTGGTGGACGCCGACGCTGCCCATCGCCCAGATGTACCACGTGTGGACCGATAACGAGGTGCCGTATTTCCTCTACGGAAACCGGCAGGACGGTCCCTCGTTCCGCGGGCCGAGCAATACCCTGACGCGGGGGCGCATCGCCACCACCGCCTGGCATTCCGTCGGCGGCTGCGAGTCGGGATGGGCGATCCCGGACCCCTCCGACAGTAACATCGTCTGGTCGGGCTGCTACGACAGCATCCTCGAACGTTACGACCTGCGCACCGGTCACTCGCAAAACGTCAGCGTCTGGCCGGATAACCCCGAGGGGTGGGCTGCGGGCGACGTTCGTTACCGCTTCCAGTGGACGTTCCCGTTCGCCATCTCGCCGCACGACAACAGCATCGTCTACGCGGGCAGCCAGCACGTTCACCGCACCAACAACGGCGGCCGGTCCTGGGAAGTCATCAGCCCCGACCTGACCACCAACGATCCCGAGATGCAGCGCAAGACCGGCGGCCTCACGCCTGACGACTCCAGTCCGACCTACGCCTCGGTACTGTTTGCTATTACCGAGTCGCCACTGGAGCAGGGGGTAATCTGGGCCGGATCCAACGACGGGTTGATCCATGTGAGTCGGGACGACGGCGCCAGCTGGAACAACGTCACCGAGAACATGGACGGATTGTCTCCCCTCGGCACCGTGAGCGGCATCGAGCCTTCACGCCACGTCGCCGGCAAGGCGTACGTTGCGATCGACATGCACCAGGTGAATTCGACGGAGCCTGAACTGTGGATGACCGAGAACTATGGCGCGAGCTGGAGCCGTATCGTCGACGGCATCCCGGCGGGGCCGCTCAGCTACACGCACGTGGTGCGCGAGGACCCCGTTCGACCGGGGCTGCTCTATGCCGGTACCGGCAATGGCCTCTACGTCTCGTTCGACGACGGCGCCGGCTGGCACTCACTGAACATGAACCTTCCCCACGCACCGGTTCACTGGCTGACGATCCAGGAGCACTTCAACGACCTCGTCGTAGCCACATACGGTCGCGGCTTCTGGATCCTCGACGACATCTCGCCGCTGCAGCAGGCCGGCGCGGGCTTCGCTGGCGACGCGCCACATCTGTTCGCACCACGCGCCGCGTACCGCTTCCTCTCCAAGCAGAGTCACGTCACACCGCGCAGCGACGCGGGCGCCGGCGAGAACCCACGTTACGGCGCTTCGTTCCACTACTGGCTGCCGGAGAGCGCGGCCGGCGGCCGCGTGAGCGGCAAACTGCTCGACTCGGACGGCAACGTGGCGAGTGAGCTGAGAGGCCTGGGCTCCGAGGCCGGCCTGAACCGCGCCTGGTGGAATCTTCGCCTGACGAGTTCGCGGTCCCCACGGCTTCGCACCCAGCCGCTGGAGCATGCGCACGGAGAGTTCAACGAGCAGGGCTGGCGCCCTCTGATGGAGGGCGGACGGGTAGCCCCGCTGGCGATGCCGGGCACCTACACGCTGCAGATCACCATCGGCGATGAGACCTTCGAGCAACCGATCGAGGTCCGGCAGGACCCGAACTCCGCCGGTACCCTCGCAGAGCTGGCCGACCAGACCGAGTTCCTGCTGGCGATCCGTGACGACGTGAACGCAACGGTCGACGTTATCGATGAGATCGAATGGCTGCGCAAGGGCATCGCCGACATTCGCAACCGCACCCGGCAACAGCGCATCGAGATGGACGAATCACTGACCGGACAGATGGACGCACTCGACGACTCATTGATCGAGGTCCAGATGGGCCTGTACGACCTACGCATGACGGGCGGCATGGCGTTCCAAGACACGCTGCGCTGGCCACGCCAGCTGTTCGCGAAGCTGACGAGCCTCGCGGGCTACGTGCAGGGCACCGATTTCGCGCCGACCTCCCAGCAGTTCGAGGTGCATGAGGTGTACCGGGAGCGACTGGCGCACGCGCAGACCCGACTGGCGGAGTTGCGCGTGACAGCGTCGCAGGTCGACGCGGCTCTGGCCGCCGCCGGATTCGGTTCGATCAACGCTCAGCGCTGAGAGCGCTAGCTAGCGTTTGCGCTCGCGCGGCCGTGTGAAGGCATCGAGCGCTTCGCCGTCGCGCGGTAGCTCCGGGTAACGATCGAGCTGGCCGACCAGCACTGCGATCGTGGCCGCCACATCACCTGTCGCCGTGTGGGCAGCGGTCAGATCGTCGGAACAGTAGAAGCGCACCGCGCCAGCAAGACTGCGCGATTCCATCCGACGGAAGATGACACTCACGTCGATCAGACGACGATCGCGCCACGCGAAGTCGATTCCTGCGCGGGCAAACTCGTGCTCGAGCAGCGGCAGATCGTAGCGACCATGGTTGTAGCCCGCCAGGGCGGCTCCAGCGAGAAACGCCTCGATGGCGGAGGCGATGCGCTCGAAGGTCGGCGCCTCGGCCACGTCGGCATTCGAAATGCCATGCACCTCGATGACCTCTGCCGGAATCTCGACGAGCGGATTCACGAGCGTGTCGAACACCTGCGCGGAGCCATCCGGATCGATACGCACACAGCTGATCTCCACGATGCGGTCCGTGGTGACATCGAGCCCTGTCGCCTCAAGATCAAAGAACACGATCGGCCGGTCCATGGGAAGCCTGGACGCCAATTGACGCGCCGCCTGCCGCGCACTGGCGGACTCGTTGCCGCGGGGCCGCAGGTTCAAGCCCGACTCTCCTTCCTGAGAATTCTGTTCATTCACACGCACGATTCTGAGAGCGTACAGACGGTCCCGCAACCCTGGATTCGGGCAGTTTCGTCGATCGCCCATCAGAATCCTCCTCGCTCCTGGCGATGAGCCCCGCCAGAAGGGGCCAGGACAAGCGGATAGTGACTTTAAGTAATTAATTCTTGCGCTGAATACGCTTGTCTGGCTCATCAATAGTTTTGTAATCTTTTAGTGGCCTCAAGGTCCAGCTACCCCACCCTGCAGCAGCACGACATGAAGATCACGCAGACACTCCAACGATGGCGGTCCCGCCGCGGGCTGTGGGACGATCTGCGCACGGATCCGCTGGCGGTCCTGACGGTGATCATCTTCGCTGTCTTCGTTGGGCTGTGGACACTGCCATTCGTACCCACGCAGGTACGCGTCAGCATGACCACCACCTGGGCCGACCCGATCGTCATCATCCTGTCGCTCGCCGGCTTCCTCGTGGGTATTCGCCGCCTGCATCCCGAAGAACAGCGCTTCTGGGGACTGCTGACCGCGGCCTTCGTGTGTGCATCGGGCGGCGCATGGCTGCCGCTGCTGGTGCCGGCGCACCAATGGCCGATCCTCGATGCCGTGGCTGAACACGGCCTGTTCCTGCTGCAGTTCGTCTGCATGTTCCTCGCATTGTCGCTGAACCCCCACGTCGAGCGGGAGTCCGCCAGCCTCGACTCCACGCGGTTCCGTCTGGAATCCATCGGCACGATCAGCTTCGCCACCCTGGTGCTGGCGTACTTCACCCTGATCCCGATGTACTACGCCGAGACGACGAACTACGCGCTGGAAAAGGCGATGCATGTCGCGCTCGGCACCATCATGGTCTTCTCCTTCGTCTACATCGCATCCTTCTCCGCGTCGCGCCGGTGGTGCACCGTCTACCGCCTGCTGGCGATGGCCGGCGGCATCTGGGTGGCCTCCGACGCGGTCGAATTGCTGCTCGTGACGGATCGCTTCTACGTACCTGGCGGAATCCCTTACGGCACCGCGTACGATCTGCTCGCCTACCTGCCCTTCGGCGTCGGAGTGCTGGCGGCGCGACTCGGGCGTGCCGAACTCGAGGAGGCCGACGAGCCCGCTCCAGGACTCCCCGCACGGAACCCGCGGCAGATCCGCTACATGTTCGGCCCGCTCGCCGTCTACACCACCTCGCTGCCGCTCATTCACTTCGCGTTGTCCGCCAACGGGATGCTGGACGATGCCACGCGCGGCGCTCGCGAGGTGTCCGTGTTCTTCGGCCTCGTACTCCTGGGGTCGCTGACTCTCGTCAACGAGAAGCTGATCGAGCACCAGCGACGCCGTACCGAGCAGGAAAACAAGCGGCTCGCAGCTTTCCCGATCAAGAACCCGAATCCGTTCATCACCTTCAGTTCGGACGGCACCGTCAAGTTCATGAACCCGTCAGCTCAGCGCACGCTGGACCGGCTCGGACTGGCGTCGATCGAGGAATTCCTGCCCGAGTCTCACGCACAGCTGGTCCAGGACTGCATGATCACTCGCAGCGGCTACCGCGACATCGAAGTTGCCGTCGGCGGACGGATCTACTCCTTTGGCTACTATCCCAACCCCAGCGGCGACGACGTCTTCGTCTACGTGATGGATATCACCGAGCGCAAGGAGGCCGAGGGTAAGCTCAAGTACGACGCGCTCCACGACACGCTCACGAACCTCCCGAACCGAACCCTGGTCATGGAGATTCTGTCGCGCTCGATCGAACGGGCCCACCGTAACAAGAACTACAAGTTCGCTCTTCTGTTCCTCGACCTGAACCGTTTCAAGCTCGTCAATGACAGCCTCGGTCACCTCGCGGGGGATCGCTTCCTGGTGGAGATCTCGCAGCGCCTGGCCGCCTGTCTGCGCAGCAACGATGTCGTGGGCCGCTTCGGCGGCGACGAGTTCGTAGTCATCGTGGATGACATCAAGGACGTTCAACAGGCCACCCTCGCCGCGGAACGGATCCAAGCCGAACTGCTCGAGCCTGTCCTGATCGATGACCAGGAGATTGTCACCTCGGCCTGCATCGGCATCGCCATGAGCGACGGGAATCGACTGCGGCCAGAAGACTACCTGCGCGATGCGGACATCGCGATGTACCGTGCCAAGCAGCGCGACGCAGCGGGCTTCGAGGTCTTCGATCAGGAGATGCACGCAGAAGCCATCTCGCGGCTGCAACTCGAGAATCGGCTGCGGCACGCACTCGAGGCCGACGAACTGGTGCTCCACTACCAGCCCTATGTGTCGCTGGCCGACGGCCAATTGATTGGGTTCGAAGGCCTGATCCGCTGGCAGCCGCCGGACGGCCCGATGATTTCCCCGGGCGCCTTCATCCCGATCGCCGAGGACACCGGTCTGATCCGGCCGATCGGCTGGTGGGTCATCGAGACAGCATGCAGGCAACTCGAAGAGTGGCAACAGCTCGCTCCCAAGGAGCCCTTCACGTTGAGCATCAATGTGTCGAGCAAACAGCTAGGGCAGCGGCACTTCGTGGAGCGACTCGAGGAGATCCTGGAGCGTTACGACATCCAGCGCGAGCAACTCTGCCTGGAGATCACCGAGAGCGTCATGACCGACCTCGGCGAATGGGTCACAGAGCTCCTCGACCGCGTCAAGGGACTTGGCGTCAAGCTGGCAATCGACGACTTTGGCACCGGCTATTCCTCGCTCAGCTATCTGCGGACATTCCCGGCCGACGTTCTCAAGATCGACCGCTCCTTCATCATGAAGCTGCATGAGACGAAGGAAGACGTGGCCATCGTGGCCGCCATCGCCACGCTCGCTGACACCTTGGACCTGCGTGTCATCGCTGAAGGCGTGGAGACCGTTCAACAAGCCAACCAACTCCGCGCGCTGGGCTGCCGCACGGCACAGGGCTTCCTCTATTCGAAGCCGGTTCCCGCGGCTGACGCCGAGATTCTGTTGCAGCAGGGCGTCATCACGGTCGAGGAGCGACGGGCCAGCTAGCAGTCCCTAGCGGACCAGCCGGAACCACGTAGCGAAGGCCCTCTTCACTGTCGGGGTCAAGCTCGTCCGACGGTACAGATCGCCCACCTTGCGCATCACTTCGCCCTGGGTGGGATAGGGGTGAATTGTCGAGGACAGCTGCCCCAGGCCGATTCCGTGGGTTATCGCCACCGCCATCTCGCCAATCATGTCGCCAGCGTGGGCTGCTACGAGCGTAGCCCCGAGGATCTTTCCGCTCTCATGATGCACCCGCAGAAAGCCCTCAGGCTCACCGTCGAGCACAGCGCGATCGACCTCGGAGAACGGCACCGTGATGGTCTGGACCTTGCGGCCCGCCTCACGCGCCTCCGCCTCGTACATGCCGACGTGAGCGATCTCGGGGCTCGTATAGGTGCACCACGGGATCACCAACGCGCTGTTTCGGGCGCGGCCATAGAACAGAGCGTTCTGGATGACGATGCGAGCCTGCGCGTCGGCCGTGTGAGTGAACTGGAACTTGGAGGCCACGTCACCGCACGCGAAAATACTCTTGTTGCTCGTCCGCAGGCGATCGTCGACGTTCACTCCCCGCCGGCCAAACTTCACGCCTGCCTCTTCGAGGCCAAGCCCGTCTACATTCGGTCGTCGTCCAACGGCCACCAGCAAGGCGCTGGCCGCGACCTCGCGAGTCTGCCCCTCTGACTCGAAGATGACGACTTTCTGATCGCCGCGCATCTCGGCTGTCTGGATCGCAACGCCGAGTTCGAGTGCAACGCCGTCGGCCGTCATCTGCGCCTGCACTACGGCCGCCGCATCAGGGTCTTCACGCGGGAGCACATGATCCGCCATGTCGAGCAGCGTGACTCGTGTGCCGAACTGCGCGAACGACTGCGCCATCTCACAACCAATCGGCCCGGCTCCGATGACAACGAGCGAGTCGGGCAGCTCGGTGAGCGAGAAGATCGTCTCGTTGGTCATGTACTCGACCGCATCCAGGCCCGGGATCGGCGGCGCCGCCGCCCGACCGCCGGTGGCAATGACCGCCCGCCTGAAGTTCAAGGTGGTGTCGCCAACCGCCAGTGTGTTGCGGCTCGTGAAACGCCCGTCACCGAGGAACATGTCGATCCCGAGATCGTGAAACCGCGCCGCGGAGTCGTGATGAGAGATCCCGGCCCGGATCTCGCGCATCCGCTCCATGGCCTTGGCGAAGTCGCCCTCACCCGCAACTGCCGGACCACCGAAGTCGGAGGCCACCTCACGCGCTGCTCGCCAGGCGCGCGCCGCGGAGATCACTCCTTTCGAGGGCACGCACCCGACATTAAGACAATCACCGCCTAGAAAATGCCTCTCCACCAGCGCCACCCGCGCCCCGAGGCCCGCGGCACCCGCAGCGGAGACGAGGCCGGCCGTGCCTCCACCGACGACCACCAGGTGGTAACGATCTGCCGGCGTCGGGTTCACCCAATCCGGCGGATGCACGTTGTCCGTGAGTACCTGGTTATGCTCGTCGAAAGGTCGCATCCGGTGCGTGTCATCCATGGCCTGTTCCCCGCCCTGTGGCTCGTTCACTATTCGCCTGTGGCCTCGCGCAGTGACGCGCGCGCGATCCGCGTAACGATGGTCGTAACCGCCAAGGTGGCCACCAGGCCAAGGATCAGGACCGTCCAGCCCCCGGCGCCGCGATCAGTCTGGGCGCCTGCCGCCAGCGCCGCCACGTCCCCCGCGAGCTTGCCGTAGTAGATGTAGAGCAAGGTTCCAGGCAGCATGCCGAAACAAGCGAGAACGTAATCCCTCAATCGCACCTGCGTAAGGCCAAGGCCGTAGTTGAGAAGGTTGAAAGGAAACACTGGCGAGAGCCGCAGCAGAGTCACGATCTTCAGTCCTTCGCTTGCCACGGCACTGTCGATCGCTGCGAAGCGTTCATTCCCCTCGAGCCTCTTCTCGATAGCCCCGCGCGCCAGGTAGCGCGACACGAGGAAAGCGAGCGTCGCGCCGACCGACGCGCCAACGAACGTATACACAACGCCCATCCCGATACCGAAGATGGCTCCCGCCGCCAGCGTCAGTAGCGAGCCAGGGATAAAGGCCACCGTGGCCACGATGTAGCCCAGCATGAACGCCAGCGGCCCCCAGAACCCGAGCCCGTCAACCCACTCGGCGAATCGCGGCACGTAGGCCCCGGCTTCACGCCCCACCACGATCAGCAGGACCAGAGCAACAAGGATCGCCGTCAGTCGCGCCCACGGGAACGGGCGGCTGGCAGTCTTCTGTGGGGCGCTGGGGAGCGACATGATTTCCTCGGACATGGAGTAACTCCGGCTACGGTATCGGGCGCGGCGTACGGCGGCGAGCGGTCGTTCGGTATCGCATTCAGTTTGCGAAGTCAGGGCCAACGGTTTCAACTATGCCAATGAACGAGTTGAATTTACTGATCGAGGGGCCAGGCGAGGGCGCGACCGTTGCCCTGGCGCACGGCGCCGGCGCAGCAATGGACTCTGACTGGATGAACAACCTGAGCGCCGCCCTGGCGGCTCGCGGTCTGCGTGTTGTTCGCTTCGAGTTCCCCTACATGCAGCGTCGCCGAGAAGACGGCAAGCGCCGTGGACCAGACCGCCCGCCGGCGCTCCTCGCCACCTGGCGATCCGTCATCGACGCCGTCTCCGGAGCCGGGCCGCTGATCATCGGCGGCAAGTCCATGGGAGGACGGATCGCCAGCATGGTTGCCGATGAGTGCGCCGTCGACGGACTCGTATGCCTGGGCTATCCGTTCCATCCGCCGCGCGCGCCCGAGAAGCTGCGCACGGAACACCTCCAAGACCTACGCACCCCGACGCTGATCCTGCAGGGAACACGCGACACCTTCGGCCTCCCCGAGGAGGTCGCTGGCTACGGGCTCGCCAGCACGATTCGTGTCCACTGGCTCGAGGACGGCGATCACTCCTTCAAACCGCGAGTAAGATCCGGGCGCACCCTGGCTCAGAACATGGACGAGGCTGTGAACGAAATCACGCGATTCGCGGCAACGCTCGCATGAGACGGCGTGGCGACGGGCTTCTGTACGGCTTTGGGGGAGGCCCGCATCCAGCCTGCGGCACGCTCACTGGTTCTCGATTTCTGACAGCAGCTGCAAGGCGCCGAGCAGGTCGGGAGCATCGTCGAGCACGGCGAGCATCGGCTCGTTCTTCATCCGCCTGAGACGTGCCGGCACTGTCCTGATAGTGAAACGGTGCATGTCGAGCTTGGCGTTGACCTCGCGCCAGCGCAGCGGTGTGGACACCGTGGCCCCGACAAAAGGACGTACGCAGAGCGGTGACACCAGCAGGCGGCCGGCGCCGTTCTGTACGGCATCGACGTAGACCTTGTTGTCGCGGGCGTGGAGCGAACGGTTCACCGTGGCGATTTCCGAGTAGCGCCGCGACACGATCAGCGCCAGCAGGTCGGCCAGCATGCGTCCGTGCTCGTAGGTCACGCTACGTCCGAGGGGTACAAGCACGTGCATCCCGGTCTTGCCCGACGTCTTCGCGTAGCACGGCAGACCGATCGAATCGCATAGTTCCTTGATCGCGCGTGCCACCTTCACGACGTCGCTGAAGGGCGCCTGCTTCGGGTCGAGATCCAGGACGGCCCAGTCGGGCCGATCCAGGCTGCCCACCCGGCTTGACCACACGTGCAATGGAATGGCGGCCGAGTTGGCCATGTACACCAGCGCCTCCTCGTCCTCGACGACGAAGTGCTCGACGTCGCGATCGCCCGACTCGGAATGGATCGTGACCGTCCTGACCCATTCCGGCGTGAAGTGTGGGGCGTGCTTCTGGAAGAACGACTTGCCGTCGATCCCATCCGGATAACGATCCAGCACAAGTGGACGATCCTCCAAATACGGCAACAGCCACCGAGCGACGGCCCGGTAGTAGTCGATCAGGTCGCCCTTGGTGTAGCTGGACTCCGGCCAGAAGACTTTCTCCGGGCGCGTGATGACGGTCGCGCGCGTCGCCGGTATCGCCACTGCGACCGGTGCCTGAGCGCCGACATCCTCCTGCAGGGCTACCGCGTGGCGCAGCGCCGCCTGCTCGGTATCGCATTCGTGTGCCCGCTTGTCGGTTCGCATCCGCACGAATACGGGGTGTCGCAGCAGCCCTTCTCCGGTGACCTCTTTGAAACGAACCTCGCAACAGAGTTCGGGCGCTACCCAGACCGTCTCGGCGGATTTGGGCAGGTTCGCGTAGCCCGCCGACTCGCGCGCCGGCAGCTCGAGCGGCGGCTCGTTTCCGTCAAGCTCGAGGGGTTCGAGCAGGACGCGAATCTCATCGAGATCACGATCCCGAAAGCCGCTGCCCGCACGGCCGACGTAGCCGAGCCCTGAGGCCGTCTGAACCGCCAACAACAGTGCCCCGAACTGTCCGCGCGCGCCCTTCCCGAGCGCTCGCCCCACGATAACGAAGTCGGCCGTTCGGTCGGCACGCATCTTCAGCCAGTGGTCGGAGCGGCCCGCCCGGTATGCGGCGTCGGCCTTCTTGGCCATAACGCCCTCGAGGCCCAGCTTGCGCACCTGCTCGAACATCGCAGCGCCCTGCTCGTGGATATGCTCCGTGAACCGGACCGGGCCGCGCGGTGGGATGATCTGCGCCAGGAATCGCTTGCGCTGCTCCAGCGGCAGACCGCGTAGGTCATGGCCATCGATCTCGAGCAGGTCGAACACGAAATAAGTGGCCGGATGCGCAATCGCCGCGGCGACAACGTCCGCTTCGCGCGTGAGCCTGGCACGACGCGCGAGACGGCCGAAGTCCGGCCGCCCGTCATCCGCCAGGACGACCACTTCACCGTCTAGCACCAGTGACTCGTACGGCAAGCTGCGGAGAGCCGGCACGAACTCCGGGTAAACATCGGTAACGTCGCCGCCATTGCGATAGCGCAGGTACGGCTGCCGGTGATCGACCCCTGCCACCATTCGGTACCCGTCGTACTTCAGTTCGAACAGCCACCCCCTGCGGGAGAACGGTGCATCGCTGACCTTCGCCAGCATCAACCCGAGGCTCGATGCGTTCACCGACTTCCGCTGCACCCTGAGCGTCTGCAACTCGTCGGCGATGGCGGCCGCGGGCGAGGCGCCCTCGCCGAGTTCCTCCACCGTCAATCCCGAGTACACCGACTCCGGCGGAAGGACAGCATCGTCGCCCTCGCGGACATGCCCATCCACTTTCTTGATGAGCAGCCACTCCTTCGGGCTGCGTTTGGTCCGGACCAGAGTCCAGCGACCCCGCAGCTTGTGTCCGTACAGGTCGAACAGCAGCTTGTTCTCGCCGGTCTGATCGTCCTCGCGCTGTACCCAGAGGCCGCGATCCCAGACGATCATCGGCCCGGCGCCGTAGTTGCCTTCCGGGATCACGTCCTCGAAGTCGAGGTACTCCACGGGATGATCCTCGGTCTCAACCGCCAGCCGCTTGTCGCCGGGGTCGAGCGAGGGGCCGTTCGGCACCGCCCAGCAGCGCAGGACCCCGTCAATCTCGAGCCGCAGATCGTAGTGGCGACGCCGCGCATCGTGCAGCTGCACGACGAAGTGCCCGGGGCGGCGCAGACCGCCGGCGAACGGCTCCGGCGTGGCCGCAGGCCACCGCTTGTCTCTGTACTCTGCTAGGCGCGAGTGACCATCTTTGTCATTGGCTGACATCAACTATCCGATGCTATAGTCAATCGCATGGCACCCAGAGCAATGGCGACCGGTACGATTTCGTTCGGCCTCGTGGCGATTCCCGTGAAGCTGTATTCAACCACGGTGACCGGCTCGAGGATCGGGTTGAACTGGATCAACCCCGAGACCGGGTCGCGCGTCCGCATGCGCTACCAGGACCCGAGCACCGAGGAACTGGTCGAGCGCGCCGATCTGGTGAAGGGCTACGAGTTCGCCAAAGGCCAATACGTGATCTTCACCGAAGAGGAACTCGAAGAGGTCCTGTTCAAGGCTACGCACTCGATCGACATCAAGGAGTTCGTCCCGCTCGAGCAGGTCGACCCGATCCACTTCGAGAAGGCGTACTACCTCGGGTCCGACATTGGCGGGGAACGACCCTACCAGTTGCTCTCGACAGTCATGCGCGAAAAGAACCGTGCAGCGTTGGCCACGTACGCCGCGCGCGGCAAGAACTACCTGGTGATGCTGCGACCGTTCGAGAACGGGCTGATCATGCAGCAACTCCGTTATGCGAGCGAGATTCGCGCCTTCGACGAGATCGAGGTCGGCGACGCCGAGATCGACAAGAACGAACTGGCGCTGGCCGAGCAGATAGTCGACCAGATCTCCAACGACAACTTCGAACCTGGCCAGTACCACGACACGGCCCGCGAGCGCATGGAAGCGATCATCGGCAACAAGATTGAAGGCCAGGAGATCAGCGCAGCGCCGGAGGAGGAAGCTCAGGGCCAGATCATCGACCTCATGGAGGCGTTGAAGAAGAGCCTGGCCGAGGACTCCGACTCCAAACCGGCTCGCAAGGCCGCACAGCGCAAGGGTTCGGCCAAGAAGCCCACCCAGAAGAAGGCCGCCGCCGGCAAGGCGAAGGCCACAGCCAGACGGGCCAGAAAGAAATAGAAATCCAGCAAGCACCCGCTAGTGGCTACACGACCGCTGACGTCGCTCGGATGCTGGACCTCGAACCGTGGCGAGTTCGACGACTCGTAACGGCGGGGCTGGCAACTCCGGAGCGCGGCGCTCGTGGTGAGTATCAGTTCGCTTTCGTCGACCTGGTGGTGCTGCGTACGGCTCGCGACCTATTGCTGGAAGGCGTCCCGTTCCGTCGAGTGCGGCGAGCACTCGAGAACCTGCGCGATACGCTGCCCGCCGACCGCTCGATCACTGAACTGCGCGTCGCAGCCGACAGCGACCGTGTGGTCGTGCGCGAGGAAGACACCGTCTGGGATGCCGAATCCAGCCAGGTGCTGCTCGATTTCCATGTCCACGAGTTGGCCGAGGCGCTGGCCCCGATCCTGGCGAAGGCGCCACCGCGCGCCCCGCTGCCCGCAGCGCTCGACGCGACCGATTGGTTCGAACTAGCTTCAGATCTGGAAATGACCTCAACGGAAGAGGCTTGCGCCGCCTACCGGAAATCGCTGGAAGCCGATCCCGGGCACGTCGACGCCCAGGTCAATCTCGGCCGCTTACTGCACGAGGCTGGAGATGTCGCCGCTGCCGAGGGGCACTATCGCAGCGCCCTGGAACTCCGCCCCACCGACCTCATGGCGCGCTTCAACCTGGGAGTGGCCCTCGAAGACATGAACCGCCTTCCTGAGGCCCGCAACGCCTATCGCGAGACCGTCCTGGCTGACCCGGATCATGCCGACGCTCACTTCAACCTGGCCGGAGTGCTAGAGCGTCTCGGGCAGAAGAGCCATGCGCTCAAGCACCTGAAGGCGTATCGCAAGCTGGTGAACGCGTATAGCTGGGAGCCGGACGCCTAGCAGCCCGTGCTGGAGCAGGGCCTAGCGTTGTTCCCCTGTCTCTTCGGAATCGCGAGCCAGTGAGCGGAAGTACTCCTCCACCAGGTCGCGATAGCCCTCCGGCACGCGATCGGAGCCAGCCAGCTGTGGCCGTTCGCCACTCGACGCGTCGGTCACGCGTCGCAGCCAGAACTCGAACAGCTTCAGGCCGTCGATCACGTCGTCGCGCAGTTCGTCGAGCCCGCGAGTGGTACCGGTGAACTCCTCGTCGAAGTCACGCATGGCAGCAATCACGTCGTCGAGATCGGTGACCTGCACGCCTTCCTGCGCCAGCGCGTCGCGCAACTCCTCTGCCTCGCTCAAGCGCTCGCTGAACTCACGCGCCATCTGACGCTGCCCGGGTACACCCGAGGTCGCACCGCCCACCCTGCCCCCTGCGAGCGAACCGCCGCTACCCTGCTGCGGCTGGCCTTCGCCTGACTGGCCCTGCTGGCCTTGCTGCCCCTGCCCTCCCTGTTGGCCTTCGCTCCCCTGCGCCTCGCCACCGCCCTCATCACCGCCCTCATCACCGTCGGCCATATCGCGCATCCGATCCTCGAATGACTCCAGTCGCCGCACCAGGTCACGCGTATCATCGAGTGCTGCGCCCAGCCGTTCGCTCTCGGGCTTTTCCACCGAATCCTCGGCCGCCGTCAGCCTGTCCTCGAGGCCGGCGAGATCCTCACTGATCTCCTGCTCGAATCCAGCGGCGTAACGCGGATCCCGTTCCTGCACGACGCCCTTCGAGTAGCGCACCTTGTCGGCGATCTTGCTATCGCGCATCCACTCGGCGGCCTCCTGCAGGTCGCGGGACGTTCGCATCTGATCGCCGCGCGATTCTCGCGCCATGTCGTCGAGTTGGGTCTCGAGATCCCGGATGTCGCCGGCCAGGGCGTCCTTGCGGTCCATCAGCCCGTCCATTCGTTCGCTGGTGCGGCCACCTGGCTCGCCGAGCCGCTCGACCTCCCGCTCGATCTGAGCCTGCGCTTCGCGCATGTCGGCCAGGCTCGCGCGCGCCTGGGCCAGGTCGCGGTCGAGTCGGCCCTCACGCATGTCATCTAGCAGCCGCCGCGCGTTCTGAAGTTCGTTCAGTGCCCGGGTGCCCTCGGCCGCGCCCTGCTGGCCGTTCTGAGCCGCCGCGCGGCGCATGGAATCTGCCGCCTGCTGCAGCCGATTGGCCGCGTCCTGGAGATCGGGTCGCGAGTTCTGGCGCGACAGTCGCTCGAGTTCACGCGCGAGTTCCTCCGCCTGGTCGGCGATCTCGCGCTGGCCCGAATTACGACCGGCGCCGCCACCCTGCGTCTGATTGGCCCGTTGCCGTTCGATCTCCTGCTGCTGCCGCCGCGCGAGCTCCTTCAGCCGCTGCGCCGCCTCGTCGACTGCGTCATCGGCCTCTTCCTGCTGGCCGCGCCGCACTGACTCGTACTGGGTCTCCAGTTCGTCCAGCCCCAGGTCGAACATGTCGGCGATCGCCTCCATGTCCCCGCCGCCGGCGCCGCCGCCCCCCTGCTGCCCTTGCGAGACCTGCATCTCTCGGAACAACGCGTCGAAGCGCTGCAGGGCGCGCAGCGCACGCTGTTCTGGCTGCAACGCCGCCGAGGGGTCGCCGTCGCGCAGCAGCTGCGCGGCTTCCTCGAGGGCCGTGGCGGCCTCGCCCAGATACTCGATGGCAGCCATCGACGTCTCGGCATCGCCCGCACCGCCAAGTTGACCGGAGGCCTCCCGTACCTTCCCTACCAGAGCGTCCTCCATGCCGGCGAGGAACTCGACATCCTCTCCGCGCGTGCCGGTGCCACTCGGCCCCGGTCCGCTGCCAGCAATGAGACGCCCGTCCCGAACGATCTTGAATGTCGCGGAAACCACCTCGCGCTGTTGGTCGGCCAGGCCGCTTTCCCGCTGGCCTCCGCCGCCCTGCCCTCCTGCATCCGCCTGCCGGAACTCGCGCTCGAACGGCCGCACCTCTACGAAGTACATGTCCGTGCCTGAGGTCTGCGCCTCGCCAGTAGTCCTGTTGTCGGTGGCCTCGGCCCAATAGGCGATGAAATCGCCCGGCTCGACGTCGAACTCCTCCAGATAGAACGTGTGTGCGCCGGTTACGTCCTTGCGAACGTGTTCGCCACGGCCTGGCCCCGGCTTGCGGAAGAGGGCTGTGCGTTGTTCGTCACCACCGTTGAGGGTCCAGATGAGCTCGACATTGTCGATGCCAAAGTCGTCCTCGACGGTAAGCTCGGTAAACACCTCCTCAACCGCCGTCACGTCAACGTCTCGCCCGGGTCGATCGAACGTAATCACGGGTGGCTGATCGTTGAGAACCTCGATCAGGTAGTCCGAAGAAGCATCGATCCACTCCCCATCGGGAGTACGCAACTCGACCCTGTAGTAGCCAGGCAGCCCAACGGTGAGCAGGCCTATGAAACCGTCGCCCGAGCTACGCAACGCAACGATCTCAGGCTCGGCGCCAACCGCGACCGTTTCCACCACCAGCCGGCCCTCCGGCACCGCGACGGTGGGCGTGACCGTGAGCGTCACTCGCGTGCCGCCCAACGCGGCAATGTCGCCGCCGTCATCGATCGTCTGCGGTGACAAGCCGCTGTAGTCGGGAAACTGCAGTTCCAGATCGATCTGCGACACATGCGGGCGATCCACGACCGTCAACCGGTAGACGTCCGATCTGACGGCAGCAGCCTCGACGAAATACTCGACATCGCCTGCCACCCGGAAGAGCATGAAGTCGTGCTGGCCACTGTCGGGATTGGGCGCCATCGGCTGCCGTTCCCAGTCGCCTTCACCGATGCGATAGGACACCTCGACCACGTCCGCACTGAAGGCCACGAGGCCGGCCGAGATTACCTGGTCGCTGCCGCGCGCCACGTCGATACTTCCTGGCGTCACGCCGACCGAGTACGGCGTCTCCACCTCGGCGCCGGCGAATGGCCGGAACAACGCCGGCAGCCCGTGCCGCAGGAAGGCCGGATTCACGAAGAGCACCGCGGCAACAACAACCGCAGCGGCGCCGAGATAGGCCCCGACCCTTCGCAGTTCGCCAGTTTCGACAGCCTTGCCGTAGTCGATCTTGCGGCCGCGTTGCACGGCATCCTGAACGACCTTCGCGACGAACTGCGGCGACACGTCATCCGGGATCTCACGGCCTCGCAGCGCCCCGAACTCGACAGCGGAGAGCAGCGCCGCTCGCAGCTCTGCGTTCTCTTCCAGGTACAGGGCCACCTGTCGGTCGGTCACGCGCCGCGACAGCGGCCGGATCACGAAGCGGTAGGCCGCATAGGCGAGCGCCCCGTACGTGAACAGGCCGAGCAGCAAGACAACCCACGGCCGATAGCGGGCTGCGTCCACGCCCCAGGACGCGGCCGAGAGGGTCACGAGTGCGGCAACAATCAACAGCGTCAGGCCGCGAACAAGCACCTTCAAACGCCAGCGCCACCTCACGCGACGCAGGATCCCGGTAAGCCGCCGGTACTCGAACGACTCCATCGTGCTCAGTTTGCGAGCGGGTTTACGCGTCATCGCGGCGGCCTGGGGGAAGACTCGAATTCGTCTGCACTCCAGCTTGCACGAGGAGACAGGCGATTGGATAGGGCCGACTCGGCCAGCAGCAGCAAAAGAGCCACAACAACGAGATACCACCAGACTGACTGCCCGGCTTCTACCCGCACCGGACTGATGTCCGCTGGCTCATCCCCGCTCACTTCGGCGCCACTGGTCCAGCCAACGGACGCCAGTAGTTCTTCCGGGTCGAGTGGGGTGAGGTCCGCCTCGCGCCTATCGAGGTTCACCGCCAGGCTCGTCGGGCCCTCCGGCCCTTCGATCTGATGGAAACCCGGGCCGCGCTCGGACGTTGCCGCCTGCCACGCGTCCGCCTCGCGGTAGCCGGACGCGAACTTGGCCACCTCGTGCACGAACGGCACGAAGATAGGCTGCAGGGGGAGGTCCGTCCAGAAGGTGTCGAACGAGCTGGTCCACACAACGACCGTGCCCTCACCGAGCGAGAAGTGCGTGAGCGCCGGCGCTCCGTCATCAAAGCGTGCCAGGACGCCCGCTTCCGGTGACGGCTCGACGGCACGATAGCGGTAGAAGCGGGCGCCAGACAGGTCACCCGACTCGGGCGACCGGTACGCCTCGAAGACCGGATGGGCGGTGTCCACGAAACCCAGGGTCGCGCCCAGAGCGCCTGAACGATCGGCCACACCGCCAACCGCGAACGGCAAGAGTCCGGAGGGGCCCGCCTCCGCCAACTCCGCGAGGCCAATGAGCAAGCCACCACCAGCGCGCACGTATTCGGTCAGAGCCGTGGCCGATCCCTCATCGATCGCGCCGATGTCGTTGAGCACTACGAGATCGCGCCCCACGAGGTCAACAGCACGGAGGTCGCGCATCACCTGCCGGTCAACGACAAACGCCGGACGTGTCCCGACTCCGAGCGCGCGCTCCAGGTAAAGGGAGTCCGAGGTTCCCGCGCCTGGGTTCTCCAGCAATGCCACGGACAAGGCTCCCCCGGGCGAGGCCACGACACGGAAGGTGTCGTCACCGGGGAGCGCGTCCTCGCCAAGGCGAACCTCGAGGCTCAGCTCCTCGGCCGCCGGAATCGGGTCGAACGTCACTCGCGCTGCGCCTTCCGCCGGCAGGGCCACTGGACGTCGCTGCACCTCCACGCCATCGACGAGCAGCAACGCCGGAACGGTGCGCTCGTCGGCGCCACCCTGCCGAGTCATGCGTGCCGTAACCCGCAAACCAACTCCGTCCGGGCCGGCGACACGATCGAGCAGGACGTCGGCAACTCCGGCGTTGGCGACGACGGTGCCGGCAACGCTCACGGGCCGTAGCACGACCGACTCCGGCAACCGGATCTCGATGTCCTCCGCCTGACCGGTGCGCTGAAAATCGCTGATGAGCACAATCTCGCTCGCGGGAAGCGTGCGGTCGGCAAGCACCCGGGCCGCGGCACGCAGACCGGCGGCGTAGGAGGTCGTCAGGTCGCTTGGCCTGAGCCCGTTCAGCATCCCGTCGGCAACACCCGACAGAGGTTGCGATTCGAGCAGGATCTCGGCCTGCTCGTCGAAGACGATCAACGAGACGCGATCACCAGAACGGAGTGCCGCGAGCTCAGCGCGCACCGCGGCGACCGCGGCGTCCCAATGCCCCTCGTAGCGCATGCTCCAGCTGCGATCCAGCACCAGTACGACTTCGCGGGCACTTCCGGCAGTCGCGGTGGGCAGCGCATCGCCGAAAAACGGTCGCGCGAACGCCAAGATCAGGAGCAACAGCGCCAACGAGCGAGTGGCGAACAAGAGACGATGGCGCAGCTGCTGCCGCTGCACCGCTCGGTAAGGGATCCGCTCGATGAACATCAGCGACGGAAACTCGACCGTATCGGTCTTGGGTCGGTTGCGAAGATGTACCCAGATGGGCAGGCCAATCGCGAGCAGACCACCGAGAAACGCGGGCACGAGAAATGCGAGACCCATCAGCGCACCTTCGTTAGTCGGTGGCGCATGGACATGTACGCGAACAGCGCGTGATCGAGAGGCTGCGACGTATCGAAGAGCTGGTAGTCGATGCGTCTCGGCCCCAACTCGGCGCGTAGAGTGGCGATGTGATCGGCGACCATCTCGCGGTAGCGCTCACGGAGCCGGTCGGGCAACACCGGCACTGCGTCGCCAGTCTCCATGTCTACGTAGTTCGCCGCCTCATCAAACTCGAAGTCGATCTCGGAGCGATCCAGCAGATGGAACACCACCAGATCATGGCCTCGGTAGCCAAGTCGCTGCACCGCCTCGAGAACTGCCTGGGGTGGCTCGTACAGATCCGAGATCAGCAGCATGATGCCGCGTCGCCGGGCGGCGTCGGCCACTTTCCACAGCGGACGCTCGAGCGCGCTGTCTCCAGATGGCTCCAGTCGGTCGAGAGTGTGTAGCACCAGGTCGAGATGCTTGGCCGAAGGCGGGATGTAGTCGACGATGTCGTCGTTAAAGGTCACGAGACCGATGCGATCCCGCTGTTTGCCGGCGAAGTACGCCAGGCTGGCCGTCAGATACCGCGCATAGTCGATCTTGGGGATGCCGCTCTTGCCGAAGGCCATCGACCTCGACATGTCGAGAAGGACCGTGAAATTGGAGTTCGAGTCGGCCTCGAACTGCTTGATGTAGAAACGGTCAGTGCGTCCGAAGACGCGCCAATCGATGAGACGAATATCATCCCCGGGCATGTACTGACGGTGTTCGGCAAAGTCCACCGAGAGCCCGCGGTACGGCGAGCGATGCAGCCCACCGATGAACCCCTCGACCACCGTGCGGGCCAGCAGATCCAGGCGATCGATGCGAGCCAGAACGCGCGGATCGATGAACCGCGCGCCGGGTCTTGAGTCAGCTGGTGAACGAACGGCCACGAGTTATCCCTACATCTCCGAGCCGACGGGCACGATGGCTTCGACCAGCTTGCGGATCACATCTGTCGAGGAGACGCCCTCTGACTCGGCGTGGAAATTCGTCAGCACGCGGTGCCGCAGCACTGGGAGCGCGAGGGCGCGAATGTCATCGAAGTCCACCGCGTAGCGGCCGCTCATGAGCGCACGCGCCTTGCCACCCAGCACCAGGTACTGCGCCGCGCGGACAGATGCCCCGTACTCCACCCAACGGGTGACGAACTCGGGGGCACCCTCGCCCGGACGGCTCGCGCGCACAAGATCCACAGCGAACTGCAGCACGGGTTCCGCGACAGGAACGCGCCGGATCAGGTGCTGGTAAGCGATCATCTCCTCCGCGCTGACCACCGCCTCGAGTGTCGCTGTGGTGTCCGAAGTCGTGGACCGCACGACCTCCATCTCTTCGTCCAGCGGCATGTGCTCGATGATGATGTCGAACATGAAGCGATCGAGCTGGGCTTCCGGCAGCGGATAGGTCCCTTCCAGTTCGATCGGGTTCTGCGTGGCGAACACGTAGAACGGCTTGGGAAGGTCGTACGTCTCCCCCTGCACGGTCACGCGATGCTCCTGCATGGCCTCCAGCAACGCGGCCTGGGTCTTGGGAGGCGTGCGGTTGATCTCGTCCGCCAACACCACGTTGGCAAAGACCGGTCCGCGCTGGAACACCAGCTTGCGCCGCCCGGTGTCCGGATCTTCCTGCACCAGATCGGTGCCCGTGATGTCCGACGGCATTAGATCCGGAGTGAACTGGATGCGCGAGAAGTCCAGGTGCAGCACCTGGGCAACCGTCTGGATCAGCAAGGTCTTGGCCAGCCCCGGCACGCCGGTGATGATGCTGTTGCCGCCCACCATGAGCGACATCAGCACGTGCTCGACGACATCCTCCTGGCCGATGATGCGCTTGCGCGTCTGCTCGAGAATCGCCACGCGAGACGCGCGTAGTCGTTCGGCAAGCTCGATGTCGTCGGCGTCGCGCAAACCATCGGGCTCCGGCACCTGGTCGTCGTCTAGTTCAACCATCGTTGTCCTTTCGCTGTCATCACGAGGGGGATCGCAAAACCGTCGCTAGCTCCGCCGGCTCAGTGGAGCATCGAATACATGACGTAGTTGACACCCAGTTTGAAGGCATCGTTGGAGAGATCAATGAGAACATATGGGCTGTCGGCAAACTCCCAGTACTCCCCGATGTCGTTGTCGAAGTTGGCAATCATCATCAGACGCTTGGTGGGGTCGTTGTCTTCGAACAGTCCGAAGTACCGGGGCATGCCACCGCCGCCGGGGTACCCGTTGTACTGGCCGCCGCCGAAGGTCAGATCCTCGATCTCGAAGAACGCGTGAAACACCGGGTGTTCCTCGAAGATCTCGATGAAGCGGCTCTCAGGCATCACCTTCGCCATCTCGGCCTCGAAGTTGTACCAGTGCCAGCCGGTGAAGTCATCGACTACCACGAATCCGCCCTTGAGCATGTAGTCGCGTAGGTTGATCGCCTCGGCGTCCGTCATCTCCAGGAAGCCGACCTCGCACATGTAGGCCCACGGGTAACGGAACAGCTCGGGGTCGTCCAGTTGCACGATGTTGCTGCCGTCCTGCTGCGCCTCCACTCCCGTTACGGCGCCGATAATCTCCGCCAGACGGCGATCAGCGCGCGGATAGTCGTGGTTCCACTTCAGGTCGAGACCCCAGGCATAACGGCCGCCACTCCAGCTCGTCGGGTTGAAGCGCACGCGGGCAAACGTGAAGCGGCCGTCGTAGGGCGTGTTCTCGTAGTCGACGTCCGGAGCCGGGCCCGTGTTGGCCCAGCCTCGCGAACGACCGCGCTGCGGCGCTGTCCCGGCCGCCTCCGCGACAGCAAGGACACCGGCTAACAGAACGCTCGCGCCCACCACTGCCAGCGTCGCCCGTCGCCGCCCTCGTGGCTGGATCATGTGTCGCTCCGGCGCGCACGCAGTTCGAGCAGCAGCTCCTGGGCTGCCTCGTAAGAAGGAGCGATCTCGAGCGCAAAGAGTACTGCGCGGCGGGCCGCCGACACATCGCCCGCGCCGAGATGTGCGCGAGCAAGCTCATAGTAGGCAGCGGCGCGATCGACAGGGTCGAGCCCCAGAAGCGCCTGTCGCGCTCTGACAACAGCCGGCCAATTACCGGCAATCTGGTGCAGACGCGCCGCGCTGGCTAGCTCCTCCGGCAGGTCGAGGTCGATATAGAAAGCCGTCTCGAGGGCAGCTGCCGCGGCCGCCGGCGCACCGCTCTCCTCGAGCAGCCGCGCCAGCCACAATCTCGCTTGAAGGTTCTTATCGCCTAGCGATACCACCGTGGTCAGCTCCTCGATCGCCGCACCAAGATCGCCGCGTGCGGCGTGGGCGCGCGCCAGGTACAGGTAGGGGCTGTCCGGACCCGCGTGGCCCGGAAACAGCCGCTTGGCGCGCCTGAGATACGGCTCGGCCTCGGCCAGCTGCCCGGCCTCGGCCAACGCCGCACCCACTTGCAGGTGGGCGATGAAATCCTCGGGGTCCGCATCGGCGAGCTCGCGCGCTGCATCGAGATCAACGCGTCCTCCGGGAGCCGATGGAACCTCCTCCGACGTGCGTTCGAGGTGCGCCTGGAGCGCAGCGATCGGTCCCGCGAAGCGCGTCCGGACGTAGTCATCAAAACGCCCGTCGAACTGCGGCATATCCCAGCCGAGCACTGCCGCCACAGCTTCCGCATCGGTGGCTCCACGACCGTACTCGCGCAGCAGGCCCGGGATCACTTCGAATCCGAATTCCTCGACGAGCAACTCGAAAACCAGCGATCCCTGGACGTAGGAATGGCTGATGTGCTGCGGGTAACGAGGGCGGAAGAATCCGTCATTGATCTTGCTGATCGGCAACATGTCGCCGCGCAAGTACGCCAGCAGGAAGCCTGGATCGACATATTCGCCCCAACCCGGGCGCGCACGGTGCTCTTCGTACACCGAGAGGCCTTCTGTGAACCATCGTGGCACGCGGCTGTCGCTGAGCCCCATCGCGATGACATGGGCGATCTCGTGCCAGAGAGTCGAGCCCCAGTTGAACTCGCTCATGCCCGCCACGCCCGGCGCGTCCACTGCGATCACTGGCCCGAAGGCGACGCCGAGAGCCCCGAGACCGGCCAGCCCGACGGTTCGAACAGAGAAGTCCGCATGGCGCTCGAACACCTCCAGGCGCACCCGGTCTGGCGGCTCGTACCCGTACTTGGTCGTGAGCGCCTCCCACGCCTCTTCCGCGACCGCCCCGAGGTAGGGGGCAAGCAGATCAGCCCGATCCGCGCGCAGGACAAGCTCGAAATTCGTCGTGTCGACACTCTTGTAGTCGGCAAAGGTGTCCAGCAAATCGAGTGTGTTCTTGTACCAGACGTTGAACGGATCGCCCGCAAAGGCTCGCTCCAGGCTCGCTCTTCCCTCCTCAATCTGACCCACTCGGAGTTGATTGAGCCCGAGCGTTCCCCAAGCCTCCCAGGAGACCGGATCAGCCTCGACCGCCCGCAACGACAGGTCTACCGCTTGCCGGTACAACCTGTTCTGCGCAGCCTGTTCCGCCACGGTTTCGTACAGGGCCGCTGACCCCGGGTTCTTGGCCGCGGCCGCCGCCCCGGTGGCCGCATAGGCCTGCTCATCGCCCTCCAGGTACTGCGCGGCGGCCAGCACCGCCAGAGCATCCATGGAGCCCGGGTTGACCTCGAGCGCCTGTCGAGCGTCGTGTTTCGCTTCCTCTCGACTCCCGGTCGACAGCAACATCGTCGCCCGCTGGACCCAGGCGGGCACGAAACGCGGGTTCGTCTCGAGTGCCCGGTCGGTGCGGGCACGCGCTTCGGCCGAGCCCTCGAACTGCAATCGCCTCGCCTCGGCGACATTGGTACGGGCCCAGCGATCGTCCAGCCGCAACGCCTCTCCGATTAGACCCGCAGCCTCCGTCCCGTCGTACTTGTCGAGGAACAGCTCCCCGAGGCGCAGCCGCGGTTCAGGATCGCTCGGGGCCAGCCCGATGGCCCGATCGTAGGCGCGCACCGCGTCGTGAAATAGCTGCGGGTCCTCGAGCCCCAGGTAGATGCAGGCACGTGCCACCGCCATCAGGTCTGCGGCAGTCGTGGCTTGCCCGTCGTTGTAGATGTCGATGAAGCTCTCGAAGCGCTCCATAGCCTGCCGTCGCGCGCCGCTCTCGAAGTCGACGATCCCGAGGTTCAACCGCGCCGTCAGCGCGTCGGCCGACCCGGCCGCCATCGCGCCTTCGAAGCGGCGCCGGGCACCCCTGGCGTCTCCCGTAACGTAGAGCGCTTCGCCAAGGCTGTTGAGAACTTCGCCGGCCGTCGCCGGTTCGGCCTCGATGTATTCCCGCCCCGTCTCGATCGCGCGCTCGTACTGGCCCAGGCGCTGGTAGGCCGCCAGCAGGCCACGCATGTCGTCGGGCGTTGCCTGGCCCTGCCGATAGAGCCCCTCCCATGTCCGGATGGCCTCCTCGTAGCGCCCCGACCACAGCGCGGTTCTCGCCTCGGCAGACTGCGCGTCCGCCACGGACGGCATGATCGCCGAGGCGACAATCACCGCGCCGATCACCGCGAGCCGCCGCCTCATCGCGAGTCCTCCCGCGACCGGATCGCCGCATCGATCTCGGCGACACGCACGAGCAACTCCTCGAGCTGGTCCAGGTAATCGGCCTCCTCCAACGAATCCTTGCGTGCGCGCAACTCGTCCAGCGATGTCTGGAGTGCGGCCCGTTCCGCGAGCAATTCGAGCAACGCGGGATCCGCGCCCTCGCCAGCCTGTGCGTTCGGCCCACCGCCGCCCAGCGCCATCTGGCGAGCGAGGTGCCCGTCACCCGCGTCCGCCAACGGTGCCCGCGAAGCTTCAGCGTCGCCATTGTCCTCGAGCATCGCGTGCTCGGGCTGCATTCGGCCACTATCCTCGTAGAAGCGCGCGACCTCGCGGGAGGCGTACTCGAAAGCCTCGGCCAGCGAAATCCTGTCGTCCTTGTCGAGATCCGCCGCGCCTTCCACGAAGGCCTCCACGAAGAACTCCCCGAAACGTGGCTCTTCGCGCTCGCGGAGATTGGCCGTCCCCGTGATCACCACACGTCCCGGCGCGGCCAGCTCGAGGAAGCCACCGGCGCTACTGGTGGTATTCACGAAGCCGATGCGACGGCCCTCCAGAATCCCAAGATAGCCCTCGAAGTCGGCCGGCCCCAGGTCCGGGCCGAGAATATTGAAGCGCCCGGCAGGCTCTTGGGCGCTGCCGTGCCCCAGTAGCACCACGAGCACCAGATCGCCCTGCGCGCTGCCGGCGGCGATGTTCTCGAACGCGCCGCGAATCCCCGCGGCGTCAGCCCGAGCCGTAGCGCGTTGCACGTCGTCGGGCCGCTCAGCCAGGTAGATCACGCGCGAGCTTCCCACGCCATATCGCGACGTCGCAGCCGTCATCAGGGCCTGGGCACGCCCATCGAAATCCTCGCGGTGCTCTGCGTCGCCGCCTACTCCGCAGATCACGAGCAACCAGGGTGACGGCTCCTGCGGTAGCGCCGCTAGCATCCCCGCCGCCAGCATCCCCGCCGCCAACGCCAGCGTCACGCCAGCCTCCGCCACTTGCGCATCGTCCACTCGGTGCCGATCAAGCCAAGGAAGATGAAGAAGAAGGCCGGCATGTCCCAGAGATCGAGAACCTCGGTCACTGTCGTTCCGCCCTCTGTGAAGGCAATGTCGCCAGGGAGTTCGTCCAGATTGTCAGCGGTGTAGAAGCGGCCGCCTGTTTCCTCGGCTACCCGCATCAGCAACTCCCGGTTCATCTCGGCGCCGAAGAACTCCTGTGTCAATTCCGCAGCCTGACCGGTGGCGATGTCCGCGCCAAGCGGGCCGTCGCGACCTTCGGCCACCACACTCACGCTGTAGAAACCCTCGGCCGCGGCCACGAAGGCGGCCTCATAGCGACCGTCAATGTCGACCGTCCACGCCAGGTCCAGCGCCTGTACCTCCCCGCCCGGCCCGGTAACGGTTGCTCGGACCTGGGCATCGTTCACGGCCAGGTAGGTATCGTCGAACACGTCGGTCACGACCGCGACCGTTTCTCCTGCGGCGAACCTGTCGCGCCCAAGGCGTGCCCGCACCTGGCCGGACACATCGGCCACCAGCCACCGCAGCATCTGCTGCCAGAACGTCTCGTGCGTCGTGTCTTCGAGTGGCACGTCGTAGTGCATTTGCCATTGCCATGTGTCGGCTACCGTGAGGGCAATCGACTTGCCGGCGCCGTAGCGCTGATAGGCCAGGACCACCTGTGGCTGTTCGAGCGTTTCATGATTCCCGTCGAGCAGCGCAGCAGCGCCCGGCTTGATACGGGTGACGCGATTGACTGCCAGCAGCTGCGGCATCGTCTCCCACCGCGCAGCGCTCTCCTCCGGGCCAACTCCAAACTGCACCACCGGATGGGACCGCCCGAACAGAGTTGGCGCCACGGCCAGTTCTGAATACCAGGGCTCGGCGGCGGGCCGCGGCGTTTCGATCACGACCGGTAGGGCCTCGGCTACCGGGGTACCCATGTAGCCGCCTTCGGCGAACGAGCGACGGCCACCCAGCGCGAGCAGGCCGCCGCCGCGCTGCGATACGAAGTCGGCGATCATCTGCAACTGGTCGCGGGTAAAGAA
>JAJCXT010000028.1 GCA_029263295.1 Acidobacteriota bacterium
GACGCGAAGGGCAAGCGTTCGAAGCTGGCGACCAAGACCGGCAAGGTGGCCAAGAAGAACGGCGTGGCACTCGTGGTGATGGAAGGCGTTGCTGCCGCGGCGAGTCACTACGAGATCGACATCAAAGCACTGGGCGGCAAGATGCAGGACTCGAACCTGAGTGCTAGCGCCATTGTCGCGCCCGCGGGCGCCGCGGGCCGCTTGCTGATGAGCAGTCGTCTTGCGGGCTTCACGTCGTTGCCGCCGTTGGTCGACCACCCGGAACGGGCGCCGAGGTAGCGACTCGGTCAGGCCTCGACCGCGTCCAGGCGGGTGATGAACTCAGTCGGTTCGGGGAGTTCCTCGAGCAGCCACCAGGGGTCGTGTTCTTCGAGTTCGTCGATCGTCGCTCCACCGGTTGCCACCGCGATGGTCCTGGCGCCGACAGCGCGGCCGCAGTCGATGTCGTGGGGCGTGTCGCCGATGACGAACAGTTCGACGTCGGGCCCGTGTCGTCGCTCGGCTTCGGCGCGGGCCAGGCGGGCGATGTCACGGCGGGCCGGCACGTCGTCGGCGAAGGCTCCCCAGACGAAGTAGTCGAGGATGTCGTAGTGGGCCAGCTTGAGGCGGCCTCCGATCTCGAGATTGCCCGTGAGCAGGGCGTGCTCGTAGCCGGGCGCCCCGGCCAAGGCCTCCAGCGTGGCGATGACGTTGGCGTGGGCGAATCCGTTGTTGCGGCGCGGTAGCCACTCCGGGAGCAATTCGGCATAGCGCGCGAGCAGCCGCGGCGCGATGCCCTCATCGCCGGTGCGGCCCATCAGTTGATCGACGGTGATGTCGGCGATCAGCGGGTCGGTCATGCCGGCGAACTTGAGGAGACTCGCGTCCAGAGGCTCCCCATGGATTTCCTCGGCCGCCTCCATCCAGGCGTGCAGGCCAGCGCGGTCGGTGTTGAGCAGCGTGCCGTCGATGTCCCAGAGCAGCACCTTCATCGCAGACCCGGGCCGCACTCGATCTGGCGCTGCGGGCTCACGAGGTGGCTTCCGCGTCGTCCTCGGCCTTCTCTTCGTCTTCCTGCTCGTCCTTGTCGCTGGCTCGCTCCCACGGGGTCCATTCTTCGCCCAGCACGTGCTCGTGCATCCAGCGAATCTCCTCGACGTCGCGCTGACGCTGGTGCCGAGGCTCGCGGAAACCGTGCGGTTCGCGCGGCACGCGCATGTAACGCACGGGCGCCCTGCCGATGTCCTTGATGGCGTTGAACAGCATCATGCTCTGCGGCTCGGTATCCGTGGTGTCGTTCATGCCATGGATGAGCAGCGTCGGGGTGGTGATGTTGGCCACGTGCGTGAACGCCGACTGCTTGCGGTAGCCCTCGGGGTTGTCCCAGGGGGTGCCGCCGATGTGCCAGAGCCGCACGTCGTTGTTGAAGCCGGGGCCGTACTCGGAGCTCCAGTCGTAAACACCCGCGCCGATGCTAGCTGCCTTGAAGCGGTCGGTCTGTGTGATCGTCCAGCCGCCGAGGATGCCGCCGTAGCTCCAGCCGCGCAGGGCCAGACGCTCCGGATCGGCGATGCCGTGCTCGACCAGTGTGTCCACACCGGTCATCAGGTCCTGGAAGTCGCCGAAGCCGATGCCGTCGCCGGCTGCCACCGTGTTGCCCTCGCGCAGGGTGTCGTCGTAGCAGCACGAGCCGCGCACGTTGGGCGACAGCGACACCCAGCCGAGGCCGGCGTAGACGTGATAGCTGGCGCGAAAGGAGTTGGAGAAGACGCCGGCCGGGCCGCCATGGATGTTCAGCATGAGCGGATAGCTGCGACTGCTGTCGTAACCGGCGGGCGTGTGAACGAGACCTTCGATCGGCGTGCCGTCGCTACTCGTCCAGATGGTGCGGCGCATCGTGGCCAGTTGCAGGTCCGCCATCTGCGGGTTGGCGTCGGTGATCCGCGTCGCCGGCGTGCCGTCGGCATGGCCGATCCAGATGTCCGAGGGCGTGTCGAAATCGGAGAACGTGTACACGAAGCTGCTGCGGTCAGTCGACCAGTGTGCGGCGCGGGTGGAGCCGTCGAGGTCGGTAATCTGATCGATCGCGCCGGTTTCCGCATTCACGCGGAACACGTTCGAGTTCGGCCCCTGGCTGCCGTTGAAGAGAACGTGGGAGCCGTCCGGGCTCCACGTGGCTCCGGACACGTTGCCGGCGAAGTTCGCCGTGAGCAGTCGGTGCTCGCCGAGCTGGGCCTCCATCAGCCAGAGCTTCGAGTTGCGGTTGAGCCACTCCTGGTCATCGCCCGCCGAGTACACGAAGCGGCGCGAGTCGGGCGCCCACAGCACGCCGCCTTCGGGGGCGTGGTTGTCGGTGAGCCGGGTCTTCTCGCCCGACTCGACATCGAGCAAGAAGATCTCGGTCTTGTCGGCGTCATTGCGGCGGTTCGTGTACCGCGCGGTGAGTGCTATCCAGCGACCGTCGGGCGACGGATCGAAGCCGCCGACCAGGAACTTCTCCTCGGTCAGTTGCCGCTCACGCTCCTCGCCTTCGACCTCCTCGATCTGAAAGACCCAGAGGTTGCTCCACTGCGACTGGCGCTGCCCGTTCGGCCCCTCATCGACGAAGATCACGTCGGCGCCGTCGTCGAGTGCTTTCTGCTCGTCCTTGTCGCGCTTGTCCTGAGCGGCGAAGAAGATGCGACCAGAGTCGGCCGACCAGCGGTATCGCCCGATCGAGGTGGCGTGCTTGGTGAGCTGCGTCGCCTCGCCACCCGTCGTGCGCATCCAGAACAGCTGCGAGGTCGACTTCTTGCCTTCGCCGGCGGACCGCTTGAAGGTGAGGTACCTGCCATCGGGCGAGAAGCGAAAGTCCGATCCACCCTCCTCGCCGAGGTAGCGGAAGGCCTCGCCGCCGTTGGTGGGCGCCATCCAGATTTCGGTCTTGTACTTGTTCTCGTCCCAGTCGAGCTTGCGCTTGGAGAACAGTACCCACTCGCCGTCCGGCGACATCGCCTGCGCCGAGACGCTGACCATGTTGAGTGCGTCGTCGGTCGTCATCGGCCGCGCGTCGGTCTCTTCCTCGGCGGCCTGGTCCTGGGGGAGCGCCAGCGCGTCGGGCGCCAGGAGGAACATGCAACAGATCGCAGGCAGGGCGACGCGAAGATTGAAGGAGTGAGCTTTCATATGCCGGTTCTCCGGAAGTGATGGTCGAGTCTCCTGGAGATCCTACGCGCAGCGCTGCTCGTGGTCAGCCTCGGTCGGCAGAATGCGTGCTGGCGCCAGATCTGACCGTCGGCAACGAGGCCCCGCGAGGGTGCGGCGCCGGCTCCTCTTGACAATCGAGAGGTCGATGTGGCTTCCTATCGACGGTCGACATAAGCCATCCCTGAACCCAATTCCTTCATGAAACCGCGAACCGATCTGCTGCAGGGCACTCTCGAGATGCTCGTGCTCACTACCCTGGCCGACGAACCGATGCACGGCTGGGGTATCTGCGAGCGCGTCCAGGAGTTGTCCGAGGACGTTCTCAAGCTCAACCATGGCTCACTTTACCCGGCGCTACAGCGGCTCAAGCGGCGCGGCTGGGTGCGCAGCGAGTGGCGACAAACCGAGAACAATCGCCGTGCCCGCTACTACGCGTTGACCGCGGCCGGGCGCACCCATCTGGGCGACGAGGTGGCGCAGTGGCGGCGTTCCTCGCAGGCCGTCGAGCGCATCCTGGATCTGCTGCCCGGAGCCGGAGAGTGATCGCGCGGCTGCGCGGCTGGTTCGAGGTCCTGCGGGCGATCGTGCGCGGCCGCGCACAGGACCGTGAACTCGCCGAGGAGATCGATTTTCATTTGGAGCGGCAGACGGCGAAGCACCGCGTGGCGGGTATGAGTGAGGACGAAGCGGCGCGCGCGGCGAAGCTCGACTTCGGCCGTGTGGGGCGGGTTCGTGAAGAGCACCGGGATGCCCGGGGCGCGCGCTGGCTCATGGACTTCCTGGGCGATCTGCGCATCGGCGTGCGGCTGCTGATCCGTCAGCCCGGGATCACGGTCACGGCGCTGCTGGCCCTGGCACTCGGCGTCGGTGGCAACACGGCGATGTTCAGCGTGCTCGATGGTGTGATCATGAAGCCGCTGCCTTATGGTCAGCCGGACGGCGTGGTTGTTCTGTGGCAGACGAACAACCGCGGTGTCAAACAGGCGACGGCGGCTTTCGACGTCGTCTACTGGCGCGAGCATTCGCAGGCGTTCGAGCAAATTGCCGCGTTGCGGCGGCCGATGGGTGCCTCGCTCGTGACCAGCGAGGGACCCGAGCATGTCGTGGCCTCGCACGTCAGCGGCAACTTCTTCGAGTTGTTGCGAGTCGACGCCGCACACGGGCGGATCTTCACCGCCGCGGAGGACGCAGAAGGAGCGCAGCCTGTTGTCGTGCTCTCGCATCGGTACTGGACGAGTCGCTTCGGAGCCGATCCGGAGGTGGTGGGCACGGAGGTTTCGATCAACGGCGCGCCGACAGTGATCGTCGGTGTCATGCCGGGGCAGTTCCGCTTCGAGTTCCTGGGCGAGGCGGACATCTGGATCCCGCTCGTTCTCACGCAGGCGCAGCTGGACCAGCGCAATTTCTGGAGCGAACGCCCCATCGGTCGGCTGGCCGCGGGTGTGTCGGTGCAGCAAGCCAACGACGACCTGACCCGCGTGACCGAGCAACTCCTTGCCGAGCACCCAACCAACTTCTTCAGCGAGGGGCCGAACGTGGTGCCGCTGCACGAGGAGATCGTCGGCGACGTTAAACCGACCCTGACGTTGCTGGCGGCAGCCATGGGCCTCGTCCTTCTGGTTGCCTGCGTCAACGTGGCCAACCTGCTGTTGGCGCGGAACGCATCGCGTAACCGAGAACTGACCCTGCGAGTCGCCATCGGCGCGTCGCGCGGCCGGATTGCCCGGCAGCTGTTTGCCGAAGCCGCGGCGCTGGGATCCGCTGGCGCCTTGCTGGCGGTCGGGTTTGGTTTCCTGCTGGTGCGCGGGCTGCGGCTCGTGGCGGTCGACCGGCTGCCCATGCTCGCGGCCGTCACGATGGATCTGCGCGTAATCGCCTACACGGGCGCTCTGGCGCTTGCCACGGTGCTCCTGTTTGGGCTGGCGCCAGCGTGGTATTGCGCGCGCCGGCAGGCGACGGGCAGGGTGGCAGCGACGACCGGTGGCGCCGGTTCTCGTGGCGAACGGCGCGCCTTGTCGTCACTCGTCGGCGTCGAAACCGCGCTCGTTCTTGTTCTGCTGGTCAGTGCAGGCCTCGTGCTGCGAACGTATGCCAATCTGTCCAATGTGGATGCCGGCTTTCCGACCGCGAGCCGTCTGGCGGTGGAGATCGTCCTGCCGAGTTCCTCTTACCCGACGGCCGGCGACATCGCGACCTTCTTCGCACAGACCATCGAGGAGATCGAGCGCGTCCCAGGAGTCAGCTCGGCCGCCGCGACCTCCAGCCTGCCGCTTTCGGGACGAGGGATCACGATTCGCGCGCCAGCGGCGGAGGGCGAGGATCCCCCGGATCCGCCCATCGCGATGGGGTGGGACGCGGTCAGTCCAGGCTACTTCGACGCCATCGGCATGCGCATCCTGGCCGGTCGCGGGATCACGGACGCGGACGACGCCAGCACCGAACCGATCTGGATCATCAACGAGACGTTGGCCCGGCAACAGTTCGGCGAGCGTGACCCGATCGGTCTGTTCTACGCGAACACGCAGGGCAACCGCTGGCGCATCGCGGGTATCGTCTCGGACGTTGCCCACCATGGACTCGACGTTGCCCCACGACCGGCGATGTACCAACCCCAGGCGCAGGCGGGCTTCCCGTGGCCCACGGTCGAGGTCGTGGTTGTGGCGAGCACTCCCGACCCGCTGGCTCTGACCCCGGCCCTGCGGAGCGCGGTCCGACGTGTGGATCCGCTCCAGCCCATAGCCCGCGTGCGCACCCTGGACACGGTTCGCTCGGGCTCGCTCGCGGAGGAGCGGCTGCGCGCGCTGCTGTTCACCGCGTTCGGCTGTACCGCGCTGTTGCTGGGTGCCATCGGTATTCATGGAGTCGTGGCGTATGGCGTCAGCCAGCGGACCCGCGAGATCGGCGTGCGCCGTGCCCTCGGTGCGCGTGCTGTTGATATCCGGCGGCTGGTACTGCGCGCCGGTCTCGGCCCCGTCGTGGCGGGATGCGCGGTCGGAGCTGCAGTGGCGTTGTTCTCGGGGCAGCTGCTGAGCGGGCTGCTGTACGGTGTCGCGCCCAACGACCCGGTGGTTCTCGCCGGCGTTGCCGTGATCATCGTCGGGGTCGCTGGCGTGGCTGTCACCGGACCGATGTTGCGGGCGCTGCGGGTCGATCCGGCACGGACGCTGAAACGCGAGTAGGGAGGCGAATTCGGCGACGGGGCCGATTGCGCGTGACGGGCCGGGGTCACTAAGCTCTAGCAGTTCTCAAAGGCAACCAGATGAGCCTCGCGGCGGGATTCCGCCGAGGTTCGCAGGCGGCCAAGTGACTGACCAGAAAACCACCGCGCCGTTGCCGCGTGGCGGAACGCCCTCGGAGGCACCGTGGCTCACCGACGTCTTGCTGCTCCGCTCCTTGCGCTCGTATGTCTGATGGGGGCGATCACTCCGCAGGAACCTGCCGACCTCGTGCTGCGTGGCGGTAAGGTCGCGGTGGTCGACGACAACTTCACCACCGCCGAGGCCATCGCCGTGCGTGGGTACGAGGTCGTGGCTACCGGCACCGACGGGGAGATTGATGCGTACATCGGTGCCGATACGGAAGTGATCGAGCTCGACGGCCGGCTGGCGATTCCGGGTTTCATCGAAGGCCACGGCCACTTTCTCGGGCTCGGCCGCGCCAAGATGATCCTCGACCTGAATGGAGTGTCGTCGTGGAATGGGATCATTGCGATGGTCGAAGCCAAGGCGCGTGAACTGGAGCCGGGCGAGTGGATCTTCGGCCGCGGCTGGCATCAGGAGAAGTGGGAGCACACCCCGATGCCCAACGTCGACGGAGTGCCGCTGCATCACGGGCTCTCGGAAGTCACGCCCGACAACCCGGTGGTGCTGAGCCACGCGAGCGGGCACGCGGCGTTCGTGAACGAACTCGCCATGCAACTGGCGGGTATCACCGACGACACCGAAGACCCCGACGGCGGCACCATCGTGCGTGATGCCAATGGACACGCTACCGGACTGCTCCGTGAGACGGCGCAGGGGATTCTGCGGGCCGCGCGGGCCGACGCGGACGAGATGAGCGATGCGGATCGCGAGGCGGAGTTTCGTCTGCAGGTGCAGTTGGCGGGCCAGGCGGCGCTCGAGAATGGCGTCACCAGCTTTCAGGATGCCGGCACCGGCTTCGGTGGCATCGATCGCCTGCGCGATATGGCGGAGGCCGGAGAGTTGCCTGTGCGGCTCTACGTGATGGTCCGCGGCCAATCCCACGCCGAGCTCGACGCACGGTTGCCCGACTATCTGATGATCCCGGAAGGGAACGACTTCATGGCGGTGCGCGGGTTTAAGCACTCGATCGACGGCGCACTCGGTCCCCACGGGGCATGGTTGCTGGAGCCGTATGCGGACCTGGCCGGGAGCGCGGGGCTTGAAACGACACCGGTCGACGTCATCGAGACGACGGCGGCGATTGCGATCAAGCACGGCTTCCAGCTCAACACCCACGCCATCGGCGACCGAGCCAACCGGGAAGTGCTCGACCTCTATGAACGCGCCTTCGAGGCGGCCGGCATCGACGGCAGCGAGCGACGTTGGCGCATCGAGCATGCCCAGCATCTGCACCCCGACGACATCCCTCGCTTCGCAGGGATGGGCGTGATCGCCTCGATGCAGGGCATCCATTGCACCTCGGACGCCCCTTGGGTATTCAGGCGACTCGGAGCCGAACGCGCCGAGTCCGGTGCCTACATGTGGAGCGACCTGATCGATTCCGGCGCCGTGGTGACCAACGGCACGGATGTGCCCGTGGAGGACATTTCGCCGATCGCCAGCTACTACGCATCAGTTTCGCGGCGCATGGCCGACGGCGAGATCTTCTTCCCTGAACAGCGCATGACGCGCGAGGAGGCGCTGCGCTCCTACACAACGTGGGCCGCCTACGCGGCCTTCGAAGAGCACCTGAAGGGGAAGCTCGAGCCGGGCATGCTGGCCGACATCACGGTTCTCTCGCAGGACATCCTGACGATCCCTGAGGAAGAAATCCCGGCGACAGAGATCGACTTCACGATCGTTGGCGGCGAGGTTCGTTACCGTCGCTGACGAGGGTTCATCCAAGGCCGTAAAATTCTGCGACCGGAGGACAAACTCGAAGCATGCACAATCCTACGCAGACCTCGCCAGACATCGACCCGCTTGAAACTGAAGAGTGGCTCGAGAGCATCGATGACGTCCTCACGATGGACGGCGTCGATCGCGCTCGGTACCTGATCGGGAAGATCTCGGCCCGCGCCCACAGAGCCGGGGTGGTCGACGATCATCTGCCGGCGCCGCACGCGAATAGCATTCCGCCCGGCGCTCAACCGCCCTATCCGGGCAACTTGGACCTGGAGTCCAAGATCACCGCCTATGCCCGCTGGAACGCGTTGGCAATGGTCGTCCGTGCCAATCGGCAATTCCCTGAACTCGGCGGGCACCTCGCGACCTATGCGTCGGCCGCGACGCTGTACGAGGTCGGCTTTAATCACTTCTTCCGCGGCCGCGGACCCGAGCACGAAGGCGACCTGGTCTATGTGCAGGGTCATGCCTCACCGGGCATCTATGCGCGAGCGTTTCTGGAAGGGCGGCTCGACGAGACCCAGCTGCAGGGTTTCCGTCAGGAAATCAGCCAGCCGGGAATCTCCTCCTACCCGCATCCGTGGTTGATGCGCGACTTCTGGCAATTCGCCACCGTGTCGATGGGGCTCGGGCCGCTGACGGCGATCTACCAGGCACGGTTCATGAAGTACCTGGATCGACGGGGCCTGATGGAAGCCGGCGACCGGCGCGTGTGGGCCTTCCTGGGTGATGGCGAAATGGACGAGCCCGAGTCTCTCGGTTCGCTCACCGTGGCGGCCCGCGAGGAGCTCGACAACCTGACCTTCGTCGTGAACTGCAACCTGCAACGACTCGACGGCCCCGTACGCGGGAACGGCAGCATCATTCGCGAGCTCGAGGGCGTCTTCCGGGGCGCGGGATGGAATGTCATCAAGGTGCTCTGGGGTTCGTCGTGGGACGAATGGCTCAAGGGACCCAAGGCGCCGCTTCTCCGCCAGCGCATGGAAGAGGCCGTGGACGGCGACTACCAGTCCTACGCGGCGGATCCCACCGGCAGGCTCCTGCGCGAGCACTTCTTCGGCCGCTACCCGGAACTGGCCGACATGGTGGCCCACTTGTCGGATGCCGAGTTGGCGATGTTGCCAATGGATCGCGGCGGGCACGATCCCCGCAAGGTGTACGCCGCTTACGACGCTGCCACCAAGCAAACAGGCAAGCCCACCGTGATCCTGGCCAAGACCATCAAGGGCCACGGCCTCGGGGTGGCCGCGCAGGCGCGGAATGCGACGCACCAAAAGAAGAAACTCTCCTCGGAGGGCCTCGTGGCGTACAGCAAATGGCTGGGTCTGCCGCTGTCGGACGAGCAGGCCGACGCGCTGCAGTTCGTGCGCCCGTCTGAGGATTCCGAGGAAGCGCGGTATCTGCGCGAGCGCCGCGCGGAGTTGGGTGGCGAGATTCCGGCACGGCGCACGAGCGAGGAATCGCTACCGGTGCCGCGAGTGTCAGACTTTCAGGAACACCTCGATGGCACCGGGGAGCGCCCGGTTTCGTCCACGATGGCGTTCGTTCGCGTGCTGGCGACTTTGCTCAAGGACGAGGGTCTGAAAGAGCGTATCGTGCCGATTCTCTGCGACGAGGCGCGCACTTTCGGCATGGAAGGTCTGTTCCGCCAGATCGGTATCTACGCCCCGAAAGGGCAACTCTATCGACCGGTCGATCGCGACCAGATCGCCTATTACCGCGAGGATTCTGACGGCCAGATCCTGCAGGAAGGCATCTCCGAGGGCGGCGCCTTCGCCTCCTGGATTGCCGCGGCTACGGCGTACGCGAACCACGGCCTGCACACGATACCCTTCTACATCTACTACTCGATGTTCGGCCTGCAACGCGTCGGTGATCTGGCCTGGGCGGCTGCGGATATGCAGGCCCGCGGATTCCTTCTCGGCGCGACATCCGGTAGAACGACGCTCGCCGGCGAGGGCCTGCAGCACCAGGACGGGCACAGCCACCTGCTAGCGTCCACGATCCCGAACTGCAGAGCCTACGACCCCACGTACGCCTACGAGGTCGCGGTGATTATCCAGGCCGGCCTGGAGGCGATGCTAGAGCGGAAAGAGTCGGTGTTCTACTACATCACGCTGATGAACGAGAATTACCCGCATCCGCCGATGCCAGAGGGTGCTGCGGAGGGGATTCTGCGCGGCATGTACCCGCTCCGAGAGGATCCCGAGGCGGCGGTTCAGTTGATGGGATCGGGAGCGATCCTGCGTGAGGTCGAGGCCGCCGCCGACCTGCTGGTCGAGGACTTCGGCATCGCGGCGGACGTGTGGAGCGCTACGAGTTTCACCGAATTGCGTCGCGAAGCGATGAGCGTGCGGCGGTGGAATCGCCTGCATCCGACGCGCGAGCCGCGGACGGCGTATGTCACTTCACAGCTGGCCGATCGCACGGGTCCGGTGGTTGCCGCCACGGACTACATGGAGGCCGTGCCGGATCAGATCCGCCCGTTCGTCGACCGTCGCTTCACGGTGCTGGGCACTGACGGCTTCGGACGAAGCGATACCCGGGCTCAGCTGCGCAGATTCTTCGAGGTGGATCGCCATCACATCGTCGTGGCGGCCCTCCACGCGCTCGCACAGGACGGCGTCGTCACACCCGCGGTGGTCGGCGACGCGATCGCCAAGTACGGCATCGATCCCGAGGCCGCCGACCCCGTCACCGTCTGATCGCGAGCTAGCGAGGCTCGGCCCAGAGCGGTTTGGCCAGTACGCGGTACTACTCCTTCGGACGGCCGAAGGGGTAGGCGCCGGTGCGCCGGACGAAGGGCAGGGATAGCAGCCACGGGATCGACTGGCGTTCGTCACGGATGTGGCTGACGCCGATGACCATCTCCTCCTGTCCGGCGGCAGGCTCGGGCACGTAGGTGCCGAACAGCCGGTCCCACCACGGAAGGTTGAAGCCGAAGTTGCTGTTGCATTCCGCTCGTTTCACGGAGTGGTGCACCCGGTGCATGTTAGGCGTGACGAGGATCCACCGCAGAGGCGTGTCGATCCAGGCGGGCAAGCGGATGTTGCCGTGATTGAACATGGCGGTCGCGTTCAGCAGCAGTTCGAACACGAGAACGGCGAGCGCCGGGGCGCCGAGCAGCGTCACCATCACGATCTTGATGAGCATCGACAGCAGCATCTCGATCGGGTGGAATCGCGTCCCGGTCGTCACGTCGAAGTCGATGTCTGCGTGATGGACCATATGCAGCCGCCACAGCGCCGGAATCGCGTGAAAGACGACGTGCTGCACGTAGATCGAGAAATCGAGAATCACTACACAGGCGATCACCGCCACCAGCGGTGGTGCGCTGACGACGTTGAATAACCCCCAGCCGCGTTCTGCTGCCACCACCGAGGCACCCACCGCGCCGAGTGGCAGCACCACTCGCACGACTAGCGTATCGAGCGCCAGGAGTCCCAGGTTGCGTCCCCACCGCACCGGCTTGCGGGTGGACAGGTCGCGAAACGGGATCGCAATCTCCCACAGTGCCACCGCGATGAACACGCCAAAGAAGACGGTCAACCGCACCAGCGACTCGTTCTGCGTGATGTCCACCGACGGCCCTCCGAGCGTCTGAGTGCTTCAGGCGCCCGAGTCTAGCAGGCCGGACGCGGTACTCGCCGGCTCTTCTTGCCGCCGATCGCTACGCCGTGGTTGCTAGGCGATCACGCCCAGGTCCTTTGGTTTGAAGCCCTTGTCCGGGAACAGTTCCTTGGGCGTGGTGTTGCCGGCACGCTTGCTCAGAATCTCGTTGATTACGTTGCGGTAGTCGATGGTGATCTCGAGATCCTGGCCGTCGTAGAGGTCCTTCTTTTGCAGGCCGGGCCATTCGGTCAGCACCCGGCCGCCGGTCACGCTGCCGCCCATCGCCAGCATCAGCGCGCCATGCCCGTGATCGGTTCCGCGCGAACCGTTCTCGAACGCGTTGCGGCCGAACTCGGTCATGCACATCGTCGCGACGTCGCTACGGTTGGACGCCCACATGTCCTTGTGGAACGCCGCGAGGGTGCGCGACAGATCGCGCATCAGCGATGCCATGTAGCCATTCGCCGAGCCCTGCTCCTCGTGCGTATCCCAGCCTTCGAGGTCGATCGCTATCGCCTCCACCCCGATATCGGCCTTGATCAGGGCGGCGGTGGTCTTCAGGGCGTAACCGAAGTCCGTCTCGGGGTACTTGGCTTTGCCCTTGGGCTTGTAGCCGTCGAAATTGATCTGCTGCAGCAGATCGATGGTCTGGAGGGTGTTCCCCGCAGCGGTCTTGAGAGGATCAGAGTAGGGCTCGTACATCGCCGCGAGTGCCTGCATGCGGCCTTGTTCGGTGCGAAAGTCGCCGTCGAGGCCGAAGTCCGCGAGGTCCGAGACCGCCAGAGACTCAGGGCCGCCTACGAGCGTTCGCGGCATCCCGTAGCCGATTCCCACCGCTCGTAGCACCGCAGCTTCGAGAGTCGGTGCGGTGGACTGCAGGTGGCGTCCGAGCCACCCGGTGAATCTGGTGCCGGGGTTACCCTCGCCCACCTCCATGAAATGCATCGCTTCGAAGTGCGAACGCGTGGGGTTCTCCAGGCCGCAGGCATGTACCACCAGCAGGTCGCCAGAGTCGTAGGCGTCCATCAGGGCCGTCATGTCCTGAGGGAAGCCAAAGTTGTCGTCGAGCGCAGTAGCCTTGTCGGAGCTATTGGCGTCCGGCGGCGGAATCGCGATGGTCGGTCGCAGGCTGTAGTAGGACTGCTCGTTGAACGGGACGCACATCGTCAGCGAGTCGACTCCGCCGCGCAGAAAGATCGACACGATGACGTCGCGATCGGCCGCGTGCGAGTCGGCGAACGCCACCCGCGGCAGCCAGCCTGGCATCGCCGCAGCGATGGCCATGCTGCCGCCCACCCGCATGAAATTACGTCGCGAAACCTGCTGATACTCGCCGCACCCACAGTCGTGTTTGTCGTGCTGGCTCATCTCAGTACTCCTGGAACTCAGGCGCCGATACGACGAGGCCGATGGCTTCACGCACGCGGCCGCGGCTCTTTCGTCGGGCGAGAAATTCGGTCAGCGCCGCTCGCGTCTCTGCGGTCATCTGACCGTTCAGCAGTAGCGTGTCGAGACGATCGATGATCTTGCCAGCACTGCCGTTGGGGCTGTCGACCGCGGGGTCCAGGATCACGTTCTCGCGGTCGGCGAGCGACGAGGCGTAGTCCCAGCGGGAAAGGAGCTGACTCGACCACCACAG